>NZ_JACBXC010001760.1 GCF_013870535.1 Streptomyces phytophilus
CGCGATCTGCTGCGGGCTGCGGTTGGTGTAGGGGCTCGCGGCCTTCTCGTTGTATTCCTCGGTGGCCTGCATCCGCTGCTCGGTGTCGATGCCGTCGTTGATCACCAGGTAGCTGCCCGGCGCCACCGAGTCGAGCAGGCGCGTGACGATGCTGCGGCACTGGTCGTATTCGGAGATGTTGCCCAGGACACCCAGCATCATCAGCGCCACGGGCTGCTCGAAGTCCAGCGTCTTGGCCGCCTCGTCGAGGAGACGCTCCACATCGCGCACGTCGGCGTCGACGTACTCGGTGACGCCTTCCTCGCTGGAGGTGAGCAGCGCGCGGGCGTGGGCCAGGACCAGCGGGTCGTTGTCGACGTAGACGATCCGGCAGGCGGGATCGATCGCCTGGGCGACCTCGTGGGTGTTGTTGGCCGTGGGCAGGCCGGTGCCGATGTCGAGGAACTGGCGGACGCCCGCCTCGGCGACGAGGTGGCGTACGGCGCGCCGGAGGAA
>NZ_JACBXC010001761.1 GCF_013870535.1 Streptomyces phytophilus
GAAGGAGCGCAGGATGGCGATTCCCCACCCGCACATTCACAACGTGGTCGCCGCCTACCTCGGTCGCCATCCTGCCGAGCGCGCGCTCCTTGACCCGCTCCTCGACCTGTTGGCGGCCGGCCGCATCGACGTCGACGGCCGCGTGAGGACCTCGGGCGTGGCCGTCAACGACGGCGACGAGGTCCTCCTGCTCCACCACGCAGCATCCGGGCGGCGCATCCCGCCCGGAGGTTCGTGCGGGCCGGCCGATCGCACCCTGGCCGGCCCGCACAGCGGGTGGACGCCGAGTTGCGGGCCCGGGTCCTGAGCGCGCTGGGGCGCCCGCGACACGGCCGCCCGGCCGAAGAGGACCCGTACGGCACCTTGGTGGTGATCACCAACGAGGCCGGTGAGGTCCTCATGCACCTGCGGGACGACAAGGAAGGCATCTGGGCGCCGGGCACCTGGGCACCGCTGGGCGGCGCCGCCGAACCGGGCGACGCCG
>NZ_JACBXC010001762.1 GCF_013870535.1 Streptomyces phytophilus
CGATGCCCGGCGGTGGTTGTCGACCAGGCAGTCCGCGCTGAACTCGACGCCGTGGAGGCGTTCTTGGATGGCTGCGGGTTCCAGCAGGGCGCACAGCATGCGGGCCTGTTCACGGGAGTGGCAGGCGATCGCGGCGAAGGCCGGGTGCCGGTGGCCGTTGGTGGACACGACCTCCACCTCGACGCCGTGGGGGAGGTCCGCGGTGCCCTGTGGCCGCCACCACCGCGGGGTGGGTACGTCGCGGTCGGCCAGGAGGGGGTAGAGGAGGTGGTGGTCGAGGCAGGCTTCGGCGGTGCGGGTGCTCGGCAGCCAGGTGCGTACGCCCATGCTCTGCAGTCGGCCGGCCAGGCGGCCGAGGAGCGGTAGTTCCTGCGCGGTGGTGGGGATCAGTGCGTGCGGCTGTTCGCGGCTGCACAGGCTCAGGAGTTCCTCGGTGTAGCGCTTCTTGTCGGCGGTGG
>NZ_JACBXC010001763.1 GCF_013870535.1 Streptomyces phytophilus
GGTTTCGGGGACCCTCGGCGAGGTCGTCTTCCATACGGTCTTGGGCTGGCTGGTGCTGGAGGTCTGCCGCCGGCACGGCATATCCGCGACGCGGCTGGGCCTGCTGCCGCAGCAGCGCGGTGTCACCGACCAGGCGCGTATCCGGGAAATGGTGCTGCTCATGACGGTGGCGGTGGTCTGCTTTCTCACCATGGACCTGATCGGCTGGTTGAAGGCGAACCTGGCGCCATACGGGTCGCTGCCGCTGCCCCGGCCCGACTCGCTCGACGCGGTGGCCGCCGCCTACGGCTCCTGGGAGGTAGTTCCGGCCGTCTTCGGCGCCGTGGTCCTGGAGGACGTCCTGCTCGTCGGCGCCGTGGCCGCACTGCTGCACATCGCCCGCC
>NZ_JACBXC010001764.1 GCF_013870535.1 Streptomyces phytophilus
TCCCGAGACGGGTCGCGTCGCTTCCGGCGGCTGCCCCTTCCAGCCAGAAGGTCTGGTGCTGGAAGGCGTAGGTGGGGAGGGGGACGGGCTTGCCGCTGAGGGGGGTGGGGGGCCAGCGGAGGGGAGTGCCGGCGGTGTGGAGGCGGGCGAGCGCGGCAGTGAGGGTGTGGGGCTCCGGGGTGTCGCGACGGAGCAGCGGGATGTGGTGGTGATCGCTCGTGCTGAGGGTTTGTTGGGTGAGCGTGGTGAGGGTGGTGTCGGGTCCGGCTTCGAGGTAGGTGGTGACGCCGGCGTGGTGGAGGGTTTGGGCGGTGGTGGCGTAGTGGACGGTGGTGCGGATGTGTTCGGTCCAGTACGCGGGGTCGGTGAGTTGTTC
>NZ_JACBXC010001765.1 GCF_013870535.1 Streptomyces phytophilus
GGAGCGGGATTGCCGGGCCACGTCGACGATGCCGGGGAAGACCTCCATGACCTGGGCGGCCATCTCCCGGTCGGCGGCGTAGTGGTCCTTGCCTCCCACCCAGAAGTCCCACACACGGGCCTGGTGCGGGCGGGTCGGGTCGATCGGCATGTCCAGCCGTTCGGCTGCTCTGGCTGAGTCCTCGGTCATAGCTGGTCCTCGAAGGTGCGGGCGGGTGTCAACGGCGAACGTACATCAGGCGGATGCCGGCGCAGCCCCTCTGAGTTCGACGCTTGCCACTTCGCGCCAGGTGATGTGCCGGCGATCGTGCGACTGAGCCACCATGATGAGGTTGCCGAGCAGCAGGACCACCGGGTCTCCGGGCAGGTCTG
>NZ_JACBXC010001766.1 GCF_013870535.1 Streptomyces phytophilus
GACCGGCGGCGGTGACGTCTCCGGGAGCGCCGGTGTCGGCCAGCCAGAAGGTCTTGCGCTGGAACGCGTAGGTGGGGAGGGGGGTGTGACGGGTGGCGGCGGGCAGGACCGTGGCCCAGTCGAGGGGGATGCCGGTGGTGTGGAGGTGGGCGAGTGCGGTGAGGAGGGCGTGGGGTTCGGGGAGGTCGGGGTGGAGGAGGGAGACGTGGTGGTCGGCGGTGGTGAGGGTTTGTTGGGTGAGGGTGGTGAGGGTGGTGTCGGGTCCGGCTTCGAGGTAGGTGGTGACGCCTGA
>NZ_JACBXC010001767.1 GCF_013870535.1 Streptomyces phytophilus
AGGAGGAGGTCCGCCGCGGCATGGCCCGCCGCTACCCGGGCGGCGTCCCCGAGGACCGCCAGAGGCAGGCGGAGTACGAGATGGACGTCATCATCCAGATGGGGTTCCCGGGGTACTTCCTGGTGGTCGCGGACTTCATCATGTGGGCGAAGAACAACGGCATCGCGGTGGGTCCTGGCCGCGGCTCCGCGGCGGGCTCGATCGTGTCGTACGCGATGGGGATCACGGACCTGGATCCGATCGAGCACGGGCTGATCTTCGAGCGGTTCCTGAAT
>NZ_JACBXC010001768.1 GCF_013870535.1 Streptomyces phytophilus
GCGAGGAAGTGTGGAGCGGCATGCGCCGCCGCTACCCGGACGGCTGCGACGAGAGCTACCGCAAGCAGGCGGAGTACGAGATGGACGTCATCATCCAGATGGGGTTCCCGGGGTACTTCCTGGTGGTCGCGGACTTCATCATGTGGGCGAAGAACAACGGCATCGCGGTGGGCCCCGGGCGCGGCTCCGCGGCGGGTTCACTCGTGTCGTACGCGATGGGGATCACGGACCTGGATCCGATCGAACACGGGCTGATCTTCGAGCGGTTCCTGAAC
>NZ_JACBXC010001769.1 GCF_013870535.1 Streptomyces phytophilus
GCCATCTTCCGCGGGCCAGCACATCTCCGGCGGGCCCATCGGGTGCGGACGTTAATGGTCAGTCCGCCCGCCTGGGCCGTGCCACGGTCTAAACCACCCAACTCGTGCTTCGCGGCCCAGTGGTTAGCGTTTGCGGCCGACGCCGCAGCAGGCGGCGACCTCTGCGGGCGGGCCGCCGATCTGCTGTGCTTCGGGACGCCACAGGGAGCTGGAGACCACCCCGGGATCCAGCAGCTCCACGCCGTCGAAGAAGGT
>NZ_JACBXC010000177.1 GCF_013870535.1 Streptomyces phytophilus
GGGCCTCGCCGACCGGGCCGCCGGCGACGGCGAACTCGCCCGCATGCTCACCGACTACGCCCGCGAGCGGACGGCCGCCGGCCGCGCCGTACCGGCGGACCTCGACCGGATCCTCGCCCTGACCCGCAAGGAGGTGTGATGCGCATCTTCGACCCGCACATCCACATGACGTCCCGCACGACCGACGACTACGCCGCCATGTACGACGCGGGCGTGCGTGCCCTCGTCGAGCCCTCCTTCTGGCTGGGGCAGCCGCGCACCTCCCCGGAGAGCTTCTACGACTACTTCGACTCGCTGCTCGGCTGGGAGCCCTTCCGCGCCGCCCAGTACGGCATCGCGCACCACTGCACGCTCGCCCTCAACCCCAAGGAGGCCAACGACCCGCGCCTCCTGCCGGTGCTGGAGGAGCTGCCGCGCTACCTGCTGAAGGACCACGTCGTCGCCGTCGGCGAGATCGGCTACGACTCCATGACCCCCGCGGAGGACCACGCGCTGGCCGCCCAGCTGGACTTGGCCGCCGACCACGGGCTGCCCGCCATGGTGCACACCCCGCACCGCGACAAGGCCGCGGGCCTCGCCCGCACGCTCGACGTCGTACGCGAGTCCAGGCTCGCGCCCGAGCGCGTCATCCTCGACCACCTCAACGAGACGACGGTGGCCGCCGCCCGGGACAGCGGCTGCTGGGCGGCCTTCTCCATCTACCCCGACACCAAGATGGACGAGGACCGCATGGTCCGCATCCTGCGCGAGTACGGCACCGAGCGGATGCTCGTCAACTCCGCCGCCGACTGGGGCAAGAGCGACCCGCTGAAGACCCGCAGGACCGCCGACGCCATGCTCGCCGCCGGCTTCACCGACGCCGACGTCGACAAGGTGCTGTGGCAGAACCCCGTGGAGTTCTACGGCCAGAGCGGCCGGCTGGAGCTGGAGCCGGAGAAGCCGGAGTCCGGCGGCGCCACGTACGAAGGGAACTCCATCCTGCGAGGGGGAAGCTGAGCCATGCGCTTCCGACACCCCGACGGCTCCCTCGTCCATCTCGCGTACTGCACCAACGTGCACCCCGCCGAGGATCTCGACGGGGTGATGGCGCAACTGCGCGACCACGCCGAACCGGTGCGCCGCCGCCTCGGCCGCGACCGGCTGGGCATCGGCCTGTGGCTCGCGCGCGACGCCGTGCGCACCCTCGGCTCCGACCCCGCCGCGCTGCGCCGGCTGAAGAAGGCCCTCGACGCGCGCGGCCTGGAGGCCGTCACCCTCAACGGCTTCCCGTACCAGGGGTTCGGCGACGAGGTCGTCAAGTACCGCGTCTACCGCCCCGACTGGACCGAGCCCGCGCGCCTGGACCACACCGTCGAGCTGGCCCGGCTGCTCGCCGTCCTGCTGCCCGACGACGTCACCGAGGGCACCATCTCCACCCTCCCGCTCGCCTGGCGCACCGACTTCGACGACGCCGCCCGCAAGGCGTCGCTGACGGCGCTGGGCACCCTGGCCGCGCGCCTCGACGCCATCGAGGAGCTGACCGGCCGCTCCATCCGCGTCGGCCTGGAGCCGGAGCCCGGCTGCACGGTCGAGACCACGGCGGACGCGGTCGCCGCGCTCACCGCGGAGGGCGCGCCGCCCCCGGAGCGTATCGGCGTCTGCGTCGACACCTGCCACCTGGCCACCTCCTTCGAGGACCCGGCCACCGCCATCGCCGGCATCACCGGCGCGGGCCTGCCCATCGTCAAGTCGCAGCTGTCCGCGGCCCTGGTGGCCGACCGGCCGGCGGAGCCGGGGGTACGGACCGCGCTGGCCGCCTTCGCGGAGCCGCGGTTCCTGCACCAGACCCGGATCCGCGCCGCAGACGGCTCCGTACGCGCCACCGACGACCTCGACGAGGCCCTGGCCGGCGGCCTCCCCGACGACGGCCCCTGGCGCGCCCACTTCCACGTACCGCTGCACGCGCCGCTGGAGCCGCCGCTGACGGCGACGACGCCGGTGCTCGAAGAGACACTGGCGCGCCTCGTCGGGGGTCCCGCGCCGCTGACGCGGCACCTGGAGGTGGAGACGTACACCTGGCAGGCGCTGCCCGCACACCTGCGGCCGCGCAGCCGCGCCCAGCTCGCCGACGGCATCGCCGCCGAGCTGTCCGTCGCCCGCGACCTGCTCACCTCGCTCGGCCTGAAGGAGCTGCCATGACGCCCCCGAAGCGGCTGGTCGTCGTCGACGTCGTCGGCCTCACGCCGCGTCTCCTCGACCACATGCCCCACCTCCGCGCGCTGGCCGACACCGGCTCGAACAGCGCGCTGACGCCGCCGCTGCCCGCCGTCACCTGCACCGTGCAGTCGACGATCCTCACCGGCGCGCCGCCGGCGGAGCACGGGATCGTCGCCAACGGCTGGTACTTCCGCGAGCTGGGCGAGGTCTTCCTGTGGCGTCAGCACAACGCGCTCGTCGGCGGCGACAAGCTGTGGGAGGCCGCCCGGCGCGCGTACCCCGGCTACACCGTGGCCAACGTCTGCTGGTGGTACGCGATGGGCATGGACACCGACTACGTCGTCACCCCGCGCCCCGTCTACTACGCCGACGGCCGCAAGGAGCCCGACTGCTACACCCGGCCGCCGGAGCTGCACGACGAACTGACCGCCGCCTTCGGCACGTTCCCCCTCTTCAACTACTGGGGCCCGACGGCGAGCATCGCCTCCTCGCAGTGGATCATCGACGCCTCGCGGCACATCCTCGACGCGTACAGCCCCGACCTCACCCTCGTCTACCTCCCGCACCTCGACTACGACCTCCAGCGCTACGGCCCCGACGACCCGCGCTCGCACGCCGCCGCGCGCGAGCTGGACGACGCGCTGGCGCCGCTGCTGGCGGACGCGCGGGCGGCGGACGCCGAGACCGTGGTGCTCTCGGAGTACGGCATCACGCAGGCGGCCCGGCCGGTGGACGTCAACCGCGCGCTGCGCAAGGCCGGGCTGCTGGAGGTCTACACGCAGGACGGGATGGAGTACCTGGACCCGTGGGCGTCGCGCGCCTTCGCGGTCTCCGACCACCAGATCGCCCACGTCTACGTCCGCGACCCGGCCGACACCGAGGCCACCCGGGAGATCCTCACCAAGCTGCCGGGCGTCGCCGACGTCCTCTCCGACTCCGGCAAGAAGGCCCACGGCCTGGACCACCCGCGCGCCGGCGAACTGGTCGCGGTGGCGGACCAGGACGCCTGGTTCACGTACTACTACTGGCTCGACGACGACCGTGCCCCGGACTTCGCCCAGCTCGTCGACATCCACCGCAAACCGGGCTACGACCCCGCCGAACTCTTCATGGACCCCACCGACCCGTACGTACGTCTGCGGGCCGTGTCCGCGATCGCCCGCAAGAAGGCCGGGATGCGCTACCGCCTGGCCGTCGTCCCGCTCGACCCCGCCCCGGTGCGCGGCACGCACGGCCGCCTCCCGGACGACGAGCGCGACGGCCCGGTGCTGATCACCACCCGGCCCGGGGCGACCTCGGGCCCCGTACCGGCGACCGACGTGAAGTCCCTGCTGCTGTCGCTCGCCGGCCTCGACTAGCCGATCCGCCCGTCAAGGAGCACTGCCATGTCCACCAAGAACAGCGAAGAACTCGACCACGCCGTCAACAGACGCAGATTCCTCGGCGTCGCGGCCGGCACCACCGCGGCGGCGATAGCCGGCACCGCGAGCGCGCAGGCGCACGGCGGCGGGCACGGCCACGGCCGCCCCGTGGTTCCCCGGGGCAACCTGGGCATCCAGCTCTACACCCTCCGCGACCAGGTCGGCACGGCCGGCTTCGGCAAGGTCTTCGCGGCGCTGGAGCGCTACGGCTACGACCAGGTCGAGTACGCCGGCTACACGCAGGGCAGCGGGCCCCTCACCCTGCCGGCGCTCCGCCGCCTGGCCCGCGACCACGGCCTGCGCGGAATCGGCAGCCACGTCGCGTACCACGTCGGCGACCCGGCGGGCTACTCCTTCGCGACCAGCCTGGAGCAGGTCCTCGACGACGCCGAGGCCCTGGACCTGCCGTACGTCGGCACCTGGGACGGCCCGTTCCGCTACGGCAGCACGGTCGACGGGGTCAAGCGCGCGTCCGCCGAGTTCAACGCCTACGGCGCGGCGGCCCGTCGCCGCGGCATGCGGTTCTACCAGCACAACCACGGCAACGAGTTCGGCTTCTGCACCGACGACCCGACCGTGCGCATCTACGACCTGATGCTGGCCGAGACCGACCCGGACCTGGTGTTCATGGAGATGGACATCTACTGGGCCTACACCGGCGTCCACCGCTTCAGCGTCCGCCCGGACGGCACCCCGGCGCCGTTCGACCCCGTGGACTACGTCACGGATGCCCCGCGGCGCTTCCCGCTGTTCCACGTCAAGGACGGCGAGCACGACGAGGCGTCCCAGGACGGCTACCACATGACCGACGTGGGCGACGGCGACATCGACTACCGGCGCTTCATCGGCACGGTCAGCCGCGGCCGCCACCGCAAGTACCACAACTGGCTCGTCGAACGCGACGACGCGGTGGACCCCGCCACGAACCCGGCCGGCTCCTTCGCCACCGCCCGCCGCTCCGCCGCCCACCTCCACCGCCTCCGCGCCTGACCCCACCCCCTCTCCCACCGCACCCTGTGCCCCGCTCGCCCGGGACCCCCCGGTCCGCCGCCCCACCGGCGGGCCGGGGCCAGGACCGTCACCATCCGCGATCCGCGGCCACGTTCCGTAACCAAATACCGGTGCGAACCGCCCCTGAATCCTTGGTATCGTTGGCCGTGCCCCGCGGCCCTCTGCCGCGGCACGGCAAACCGGTCCGGGTGGCGGAATGGCAGACGCGCTAGCTTGAGGTGCTAGTGCCCGTTAAGGGCGTGGGGGTTCAAGTCCCCCCTCGGACACATCATCACCCCACGCTCGCCCGTCGGCGGGCAGGCGTCATCGGCACCCGGGCCTCACCTTGAGTGAGGACGGGTGCTTTTTGCTGCGCCCGTCCCCCGGTGGCGTCGCGCCGGCCCTCGCCAGGGGTATCGACCCGCCGCCCGCTCGCCCCGCACCCGGCGCGCCCGGCTTCCCCGGCCGGGGCGAGGCCGACCGGCGATGGGCCCGCAGGTGAGCGGGCCGGAGTGGATTGGTCTTCTTCCGGCATTGACGTGGACACGCTTCGAGCCTACCTTCCGTCCGGAAGACCGGTCACTGTTCGAGATTACGAACCAACTGCCCCCGGTAAGGAGCCACATGTCCCTACCGCCATCCATACCGCCTGGTCCACAACCGAGTCGCCGACGTCTGCTCGGCTCGGCCGCGGGGCTCGCCGGGCTCGTCGCGCTCACCGGCGCGGGCGCGGCCGGCACGGCGAGCTGCGCCGCACCCTCCTCCGTGGCGTCCGGCAAGACGTCGCTGCGCTACTGGCACCTGTTCGGCGGCGGTGACGGCGTCACCATGCAGGCGATGCTCGACGCGTTCGAAGCCGAGCACTCCGGCATCGCACTGGACGCTGCCCAACTGGAATGGGGGGCGCCGTACTACACCAAGCTCGGCATGGCCGGCGCCGGGGGCCGGGCACCCGAGGTGGCGGTGCTGCACCTGGCGCGGCTGCCCGGCTTCGGTCCCGGAAAGCTGCTGGACGCATTCGACCTCGACCTGCTCGCCGAGTACGGAGTACGCCCCGGGGACTTCCCGGCGGAGATCTGGGACCGCGGCACCATCGGCGGCGAGCAGTACGCCGTACCGCTCGACACCCACCCCCTCGTGCTCTACTACCAGACTGAGATCTGCGAGCAGGCGGGGCTGCTGCGGGCGGACGGGCGGATCAGGACCCTGGAAGGCGCAGGGGAGTTCGTCGACGCGCTGCGCGCGATCCGCCGGGTGACCGGCCGGCCGCCGCTGGTCATGGAGACCACCGGCGCGGACGCGGCGGGCCCGGCCCGGGTCTTCGCCACCTTCTACGCGCAGACCGGCGGCACCCTGCTGGACGACACGGGCACCCGCCTCACCCTCGACGAGGACAAGGCCCTGCGCGTGCTGGAGTTCATGCGCATGCTCACCCACGACGGCCTCGCCGTCCGCGTCGCCGACTACCAGGGCAGCGTCGGGATCTTCAACGCGGGCGAGACGGGCTTGGCCCTCAACGGCGACTGGGAGGTCAGCACGTATCTGGAGACCGGGCTGCCGTTCTCCATGGCCCCGGTGCCGAACCTCTTCGGCCGTCCCGCCGCCCAGGCCGACTCCCACTCCTTCGTCCTGCCGCACCAGGAGGACCGCGGCGGCGAGCGCAACCGCGCCGCCCACCGGTTCGTCGCCTGGATGCTCACGCACTCGGCCGACTGGGCCCGCGGCGGGCACATACCCGCGTACACCCCCACGCTCAGCAAGCCCGCCTACCTGAAGCTGGAACCGCAGTCCGAGTACCGCCACGTGATCGACTACGTCGCACTGGACCCGCCCGCCTGGTTCGCGGGCTCCGCCTCCCTCATGTGGCTGGAGCTGGGGCACATCTTCTCCGGAGTGTTCACGGGGTCCCGCACGCCAGAAAGCGCCCTGGCCGAGGCCGCGGCGGGCCTGAGGAAGCTGCTGGACACGCCCAGTCCGCTCGGCGACGTCCCGGCCCCGGCGGGTGATCAGACGTGACCGCACCCACGCGGACCGAGCGGGACACCGCCGCCGCGCGCGACGCAACGGGCGGCTCCGCACCCGTACCCGGCGGCACCGCCATCCGGCACAGCCGCTTCGAGCACGGGCTGATGTTCGTCGCGCCCTTCCTCGCCCTCTACGCCCTCTTCCTGGTCTGGCCCGTGGTGCTCGGCATCAAGATGAGCCTGACCAGCGACAACATCACCGGCAGCGGCGGCGAGTACGTCGGGTTCGACAACTACACCGAGGCGCTCTCCGACCCCGACATGTGGGAGGCGCTGTGGCAGACCGTTTGGTTCACCCTCCTGTCCACGGTGCCGCTGGTACTGCTCGGCCTGGTGATGGCGCTGCTTGCGCACGGCCTGCGGTTCGTGGACTGGCTGTGGCGGCTGAGCTGGTTCGCGCCCTACCTGCTGCCTTCCGGCGTCGTCGGGCTCCTGTGGCTGTGGATCATCTATCCCGCCGACTTCGGCCTCGCCGACCAGGTGCTCGCCGAGTTCGGCCTGCACCCGGGCATCGGCTGGCTCACCGACCCGCAGTACGCGATGCTCTCCATCGTGCTCACCACCATCTGGTGGACAGTGGGCTTCAACTTCCTGCTCTACCTCGCGGCACTGCAGTCCATCCCGCAGCACCTCTACGAGGCGGCCGAGCTGGACGGTGCGAGCGCCTGGCAGCGCCTGTGGCACCTCACCCTGCCGATGCTGCGGCGCACCACGGGAGTGGTGGTGATCCTCCAGTTGCTGGCCTCGCTCAAGATCTTCGACCAGGTCTACATCATGACCCAGGGCGGACCGGACGGCGCCACGAAGACGACCTTGCTGTACGTCTTCGAGGAGGGCTTCACCGGCTACCGGATCGGCTACGCCTCCGCCGCCTCGTACATCTTCTTCGCCCTGATCGTCATCGTCTCCCTCATCCACCTGCACCTCGCCCGCAGGACACGGCAGGAGAGCACCCCATGAGCGCTGCGGCCGACACCTCCCGCCGGGACCCGGT
>NZ_JACBXC010001770.1 GCF_013870535.1 Streptomyces phytophilus
ACCATCTTCCGCGGGCCAGCACATCTCCGGCGGGCCCATCGGGTGCGGACGTTAGTGGTCAGTCCGCCCGCCTGGGCCGTGCCACGGTCTAAACCACCCAACTCGTGCTTCGCGGCCCGGTGGTTAGCGTTTGCGGCCGACGCCGCAGCAGGCGGCGACCTCTGCGGGCGGGCCGCCGATCTGCTGTGCTTCGGGACGCCACAGGGAGGTGGAGACCACCCCGGGATCCAGCAGCTCCACGCCGTCGAAGAAGGC
>NZ_JACBXC010001771.1 GCF_013870535.1 Streptomyces phytophilus
GAACTGCCCTTCGGCAACCCCCGCGGCCAGGAACCCGCCGACTGGCCCGGCAGCAAGGGCTTCGTCGGCGGCACCAACGACACCACCACCGGCCTGACCCACCTCGGCGCACGCGAATACGACCCGACAACCGGCAGATTCATCTCCGTCGACCCACTGATGGATCTCACCGACCCCCAGCAGTGGCAGGGATACGCCTACGCCAACAACAACCC
>NZ_JACBXC010001772.1 GCF_013870535.1 Streptomyces phytophilus
GGGTTCTGAAACAACAACCCGCCTGCACCACACACCGGTGAACTGTCTCCCGGGTGTGGGGTGTGGGGGATAGTTTCATAGTGTTTCGGTGGTCATAGCGTTGGGGAAACGCCCGGTCTCATTCCGAACCCGGAAGCTAAGCCCGTCCGCGCCGATGGTACTGCATGGGGGACCGTGTGGGAGAGTAGGTCACCGCCGAACAA
>NZ_JACBXC010000178.1 GCF_013870535.1 Streptomyces phytophilus
TCGACCATGGCGACGATGCGCTCATGGGCGGCCTTGGCGAGCGGGCTGACCATGCCGGTGAACGGGTGCGGCTTGTACAGCACGCGCACCGGCGGGTCGGCGGCCAGCAGCCGGCGCACGATGTTCTCGCCGGCCGCCATGAGCGAGGTGTTGCCGGGGTCGTCGGTCCAGCCCTCCCACGTCGGCGCGTAGAGGATGGTGGGGATGCGGTCGGCTCCGGGCGCCTCGGCGGGCCGGATCGGCGCCAGCTGGGGGCGGCCGACCTCCACGATGGCGTCGTCGCGGACGCCGACGTCGGCCAGCGCGTAGCGGTCGCGGCCCGCGCGGCCGGCGGTCCACACCTCGTCGTAGACCTTGGCGTACGGGTTGATGCTGGCGACCTTGTCGCTGTCGCCGTGGCCGATGAAGACGTGCTTCATCGTGGGCACCCGCAGCAGGTGGATGTTCTTGCCGACGTTCGCGGGGTACAGCGCGACCCGTACCGAGGCCAGGTCCATGTTCATCAGGTGCACGGCGGACGGCACGCACGCCACCGGCACGGTGGTGGAGGCCAGGCCCGGCAGGGTGTGCTGCTCGCGGACGATGAGCAGCGGCCGCTCGTCCAGTTCCTCCAGCGTCTCCAGCCACATGTTGATCTGGTACGTGGACTCCTTGGTGCCGGAGAAGTAGAGCACCAGGGTCGGCCGGTAGGCGCGCAGCCACTCGTCGAACCACTCCAGCACCGCGTCCCGCTTCGGCGGCAGCGCGCCGGGCCGCAGGTGGTACGCCACGACGAGGATGTACAGCACGGTCAGGCCCAGCGTCACGGCCATGCCGGCGTAGCCGTACGCGCCCCGCCCGGTCTCGGCGGCGACCAGCACCCCGGCCACGGCGAACAGGTCGAGGTGCTGGACCTTCTCCGCCGCGCGGTGGGTGAGCAGCCGCGGCGCGGCGTCGGAGATGCCGAGCGGCGAAAGGTCGATGTTGCGGGTGACGACGGGCAGCTTGCGCCGGTTGCGCAGCAGCGTCAGCAGGCCGCTGTGCGGCGCCTGGAGGGTGGCGACGAGGGCGAAGCAGGCGATGGCCTCGTAGCCGAGGGTGTCGCCGGTGACGCCCATCCGGGCCAGCAGCAGCACGAGCAGCAGCTGCCGCAGCATGAAGCGCAGCGTCAGGCCGGCGCGGGCGCGCGAGAGCCGGTTGAGCAGGTAGGCGTTGCGGCGGTGCAGGAAGTGGTCGGAGACGTAGGAGACGGCCGCGACCGCGGCGAACATGCCCAGGCTCGGGATCAGCGCGGCCACGAGCATCAGCGGGTACGAGACCAGCATCACGGCGGCGGCGCCGAACTCCGCGGTGCTGCCGACCCGGACCAGGCGAAGGAGTGCCCCCGTCACCGCACACCCGCCTCGGCGCCGCCCTCGCTGCGGTCGAGCACGGCGGCCAGCGCGCGGTCGACGCGCGAGCCGCGGGTCGGATCCTGCTGGCGTACGTCGATGACGTGGCCGGTCATCTCGGAGAGCAGCACGTCCAGGGAGGTGCGGGCGACGGCCTCGGAGGCGAGCAGCGACCCGGCGGGCTCCTCGCCGAACGCCTTGGTGCGCATCGGGGTGGCGGTGCGCTCGGGGTTGATGCAGTTGACGCGGACGCCGTCGCCGGCCCACTCGTCGGCGAGCGCCTGGGTGAGGTTGACGACGGCCGCCTTGGTGGAGGAGTACAGGCTGTACTCGGCGCGGCCGCGGGTGTAGCTGCTGGAGGTGTAGAGCAGCAGTTGGCCGCGGCTCTCGGCGAGGTACTTGTGGGAGAGCCGGGCTATCTGCACCGGCGCGAGGTAGTTGACGCGCAGGGCCTCTTCGAGGGCGGCGTCGTCGGTGTCGGCGAGCCGGCCGATGCGCAGCACGCCGGCGGTGTTGACGACGTAGTCGATGCGGCCGGTCTCGTCGTAGGCGCGGCGCAGCGCCTCCTCGATGTCGGCGGGGTTCTCCACGTGGGTGCCGGTGGTGGAGCGGCCGAGGGGGTAGACGTGCGCGCCGTAGCCGCGGGCCAGGTCGCAGATGTCGCCGCCGATGCCGTACGAGCCGCCGAAGACGACGAGCGTGCGGCCCTCCAGCAGGCCGCGGTAGGCATCCTCGTCGCCGTGCTCGGGGGCCGAGGTGGAGGCGAGCTGGAAGAGCTTGTCGGCGATGAACACGTCGACGGGGTGGGTGACCTTCATGTTGTACTCGTCGCCCGCGACCACGTGGATCGGCACGTCCGGCAGGTACTTCAGCACCACCGAGCAGTCGTCGGTGGCCTGGAAGTTCGGGTCGCCCGCGGCCACCTCGTACGCCCGCCGGATGGTGGAGAGCTTGAACGCCTGCGGCGTCTGCCCGCGGCGCAGCCGGGAGCGGTCCGGTACGTCGGTGATGAACTCGCCGTCCTCGCCGTGCCGCCGGGTGACGATGATCGTGTCGGCGGAGGGGATGGCGACGTCCACGGCCTGGTGGCGCCCCAGGGCGGTGACGCAGTCGGCGATGACCCGCGCCGAGAGCAGGGGGCGTACGGCGTCGTGGAAGAGGACGTTCGCGTCCTCGCCGGGGGCGAGGCCGGCGCCGATCTCGGCGATGGCGCGCTCGGTGGTCTCGTTGCGGGTGCCGCCGCCCTCCAGCACCCGGCGCACCTTGGTCAGCCCCGCCTTGGCGACGATCCGCTCGACGTCCTCGACGAAGCCGGGCGCCATGAGGACCAGGATCTCGTCGACGCTGTCGGCCTGCTCGAAGACCGCGAGCGTGTGCTCGATCACGGTCTTCCCGGCGATCTTCAGCAGTTGCTTGGGTATGGAGAGCCCCACGCGTTGCCCCGTGCCGCCCGCCAGCACCACGGCGGTGGTTCGGGTGGCCTGGCCGGTCGTACTCTCTGTCGGCTCCGTGGGGGCGCCTGTCGACACTGCTGCTCCTGGGTGGTGATCGTGAGCGTCAGCCGAATTCGGGGTGAATTCGGCTCGACTGAAAGACATCCGAATGATGCGCAAAGTTGTACCCGGTTACGAGCTGAGCACGAGATCGTCACCTCCCCGTGATCAGGATGCCGGGCGGACGGCTCGCCGCCCGTCCCGGCCCAGCCAGGCGAGCAGGGCCCGCGCCGGGTTCGCGCTCTCCACCCGTACCGCCTGCAAAGGCAGCTCCGACCTGCTGTTTCCCGCGATCCGCAGGGAGAGGTGCCAGATGCCGGGATGGGGCACGCGGATACGGGCCGTGAACGTCCGCTTGCCGGCCGTGCCGGGGCCGGATGTGAGGTCTTTCACGGGGTCTTCGGCGGGTGCCGGGACGGCAACCGTGACCGTGCGGCCGTCGCTCTCGCGGGTCGCCGTCAGCTCCAGCGCCACCGCGGGCAGCCGGGTGCGGCGCCGGCCGCGGACCGATAACACCCGGGAGTCCCGGCGGTCCTGCGCGACGGTGACGGACGCGGGCCGGACGAAGGAGCGGGCGCCGACCTGGCGGGTGACGTCGAAGACGGAGTCGGGCAGGCCGAGGCGGGAGTCGCGGAAGTACGGGTAGTGGGCGAAGACCCGGCCGCCCTCGACGGTGAAGTCGGCGGGCGCCAGCCAGCGGACCGGCTTGGCGCCGCCCTCGCGGTCGAGCACGTCGCGGCGCTTGCCGATGTAGCGGACGACCGCCACCGCCTCCTCGTACAGCCCGCGGCGCACCAGCTCGCCCTGGAGCCGCACGATCGCCGGGAGCCCGGCCATCGCCGTCTCGCTGTACCAGCGGGCGACGGGCTCGTGCACCGCGGCGAACATCCGGCGGGAGCGCTCGGGGTCGGACTCCTTGCGCACGCCGCGCAGCGCGCGCTGGAGGTTGACCCCGTAGAGGCGGGTGAGGAGGTGGTCGCGGCGGGGGCCCGCGGGGGTGTTCTCGCCGACGAGGGCGAACATCGCGGCGAGGGGGCCGAAGTTGCCGGCGGCGGGGCGGGGGGACTTGCGGACGGTGGTGGTGAGGTTGCCGCCGTCGTCGCGCAGCACGTAGTAAACGCAGTCGTACGAGGCGAGCACGGAGATCTTCGCGGCGTGCAGGTACACCTTCGTCACGAAGACCTGGTCCTCGCCGGTGCGCAGGTCCTCGGGGAAGCGCAGTCCGTGCCGCTCGATCAGCTCGCGGCGGACGAGCTTCATGGGGTTGAGCACCCAGAAGACCCGGGAGCTGTAGAGGTCGGCGTCGGGCTGGTCGCGCTTGAACATCGACGTCGGCGGCTTCCGCCCGCCGACGCCGACGAGCTTGCCGACGACGACGTCCGAGCCGTTCGCGTCGGCCATCGCGGTCATGCGCTCCAGCGCCTCGGGGCCGAGGTAGTCGTCGGCGTCGAGGAAGAACACGTACCGGCCGCGGGCCAGTTCGATGCCGGCGTTGCGGGGCGCGGCCGGGCCGCCGGAGTTCTCCTGGTGCACGACGCGGACGCGCCCGGGGTGCGCGCGGGCGAAGCGGTCCAGTTCCGCGCCGGTGCCGTCGGTCGAGCCGTCGTCGACGGCGACGATCTCGACGGCCGCCGGCGGCAGGCTCTGCTCCAGCACCGATTCGACGCACCTGGTCAGGTACGGCATGGCGTTGTACGCGGCGATGACCACACTCACCTGCGGCTGTTCCACTGGCCCCCCAGCACGTTCTCGATGTTGCTCAAGGAGACCGGTCCGGGGGGCCAATGGTTGTCCTGTGTTTCCGTATTCGTAACGGGTTATTCAGACCTTCACGGGCTGTGACCCCGGCTCCAGCGGGGGCTCCAGCGGGGCGTCCACGGGCTCTGCGGGCTTCGCCGCGGGCGCGGGCGCGTGGTCGTCGACGAGGGTCGCCTCGTCGAACGGCACCCGGCCCGCGAGGACGTGCTCGACGCGGTCCTTGTCGATCTCCTTGGTCCAGGTGCCGATGAGCACCGTGGCCACCGCGTTGCCCGCGAAGTTGGTCAGCGCCCGGGCCTCGCTCATGAACCGGTCGATGCCGACGATCAGGCCGACGCCGTCGACCAGTTCGGGGCGGTGCGACTGCAGCCCGCCGGCCAGGGTGGCGAGGCCGGCGCCGGTGACGCCCGCGGCGCCCTTGGAGGCGACGATCATGAAGACGAGCAGCGAGATCTGCTGGCCGATGGAGAGCGGGTCGCCCATCGCCTCGGCGATGAACAGCGAGGCCATGGTGAGGTAGATGGCGGTGCCGTCGAGGTTGAAGGAGTAGCCGGTCGGCACGGTGATGCCGACGACGGGCTTGGAGACCCCGAGGTGCTCCATCTTCGCGATCAGCCGCGGCAGCGCCGACTCCGAGGAGGAGGTGGAGACGATCAGCAGGAACTCCCGGGCCAGGTACTTCAGCAGCCGGAAGATGTTGACGCCGGTGAAGAACTTCAGCACCAGTCCCAGCACCACGAAGACGAACAGCGCGCAGGTGACGTAGAAGCCGATCATGATCATGGCCAGCGACTTCAGCGCGTCCACGCCGGTCTCGCCGACGACCGCCGCGATGGCGCCGAACGCGCCCACCGGGGCCACCCACATGATCATCGCCAGCACCCGGAAGACCAGCCGCTGGAGGTGCCCGATGCCGATCAGCACCGGCTCGCCGACGCGGCCCATGGCCTGGAGCGCGAAGCCGACCAGCAGCGCCAGGAACAGCGTCTGCAGCACCTCGCCCTCGGTGAAGGCGGAGACCATGGTGTGCGGGATGATCCCGAGCAGGAACTCGGTGGTCGACTCGGCGTCGCCGGCGGCGGCCTGGTCGGCGCCCGCGCTGCGGGTCTCGTCGGTGATGTGCAGGCCGTCGCCGGGCTGCACGATGTTGCCGACGACCAGGCCGATGGCCAGCGCGGCGGTGGACATCACCAGGAAGTAGCCGAGCGCCAGCCCGCCGACCGCGCCGACCTTGGCGGCCTTGCGGACCGAGCCGATGCCCAGCACGATCGTGCAGAAGATGATCGGCGAGATCATCATCTTGATCAGGTTGACGAAGCCCTCGCCGATCGGCTTCAGCTCCACTGCCGCGTCCGGCGCGGCGAAGCCGACCGCGACGCCCGCGAGCACGGCGACGATGACGGCGAGATACAGAAAATGGGTGCGGTCCCGCTTCACGCGGCCCGCCACGGGGGTGGGTGCAGCCACGTCGCTGCCTCCTCACGGCTCGGTGTCCCTGCGGTCCCGGTGAATATGTCGGCCGGCGCGGACGGCGTCACCGTTGCGTTCATTTCGTTCACGTGACCGGTCCGGCGACACTGGGTCCATGCGCCTCCCCCGCCCCCGCAGCCTGGCCGGCCAGCTCTTCGCGATGCAGGTCGTGCTGGTCGCGCTCATGGTGGCGGGGGCGGCGGTCTTCATGTACGTCACGGCGCACGACCGCGCGGAGGAGGCGGCGGCCCGGCAGGCGGAGAGCACGGCGCGGTCCGTGGCGGCGGCCCCGGGGGTGGCCGAGGCGATCACCGGCGGCGGCAACCCGTCCGACGTCCTCCAGCCGTACACCGAGCGGGCCCGGCGGGGCACCGCGGTGACGTTCGTCACGATCATGGCCCCCGACGGCACCCGCTTCACCCACCCCAACCCGGACGTGATCGGCGAGGCGTTCCTCGGCCACACCGCCCGGGCGCTGCGCGGCGAGACGTTCAGCGAGACGTACACGGGCACGCTCGGCCCGTCGCTGCGCGTGGTCACGCCGGTGCGGGCGGCCGACGGGCGGATCGTCGGGCTGGTGAGCGCGGGGATCACCATCAAGACGATCAGCGACGAGGTGCGGCGGCAGCTGATGCCCGTGCTGTACGTCGCGGCGGGGGCGCTGGCGCTGGCGGGGCTGGCGACGTACCTCATCAACGCCCGGCTGCGCCGGCACACGCACGGCATGAACGCGGGCGAGCTGAGCCGGCTGCACGACTACCACCAGGCGACGCTGCACGCCGTGCGCGAGGGCCTGCTCATGCTCGACGGCGCGGGGCGGATCGCGCTGGTCAACGACGGGGCGCGGGAGCTGCTCGGCATGGGCGGGGACGGCGACGTCGTGGGCCGGCCGGTCGCCGACCTCGGGCTGCCGGCGCCGCTGACGGAGGTGCTGCTGTCGCCGGAGCCGCGGGTCGACGAGGTGCACCTGACGCGGGATCGCACGGTGGTCGTCAACACCTCGCCGGTCACGGGCGGCGAGCACCGCGGCACGGTCGTCACGCTGCGGGACGTCACGGAGCTGCAGACGCTGACGGGCGAACTGGACTCGGTACGGGGCTTCGCGGAGGCGCTGCGCTCGCAGGCGCACGAGTCGGCGAACCGGCTGCACGCGGTGGTCTCGCTGATCGAGCTGGGGCGCACGGCGCAGGCGGTGGAGTTCGCCACCGCGGAGCTGGAGCTGGCGCAGACGCTGACGGACCGGGTGACGGGGGCGGTGACGGAACCGGTGCTGGCGGCGCTGCTGCTGGGGAAGGCCGCGCAGGCGAACGAGCAGGGGGTGGAGCTGGTGCTGAGCCCGGACAGCCGCATCGACGACGGCGTACTGCCCCCGACGCTGCCGGCCCGGGACCTGGTGACGGTGCTGGGCAACCTGATCGACAACGCGGTGGACGCGGCGGCGGAGGGCGCGAGGACCCGGACGGCGTCCGGGGTACGGGAC
>NZ_JACBXC010000179.1 GCF_013870535.1 Streptomyces phytophilus
GACGGCCCGGTCCGCTTCGACGGCGACCCGCGCAGCCACGAGCGCCCGCTGCACGGCGTCGTCGGCGCGCTGCGCTCCCTCGGCGCCCGGATCGACGACACCGCGCAGGGCAGCCCCGGCGCCCTGCCGCTGACGGTGCACGGCACGGGGGCCCTGCGGGGCGGCCCGGTCGAGGTCGACGCCTCCTCGTCCTCGCAGTTCGTCAGCGCGCTGCTGCTGTCCGCGCCGCGCTTCGACAAGGGCGTGGAGCTGCGCCACACGGGCGACCGGCTGCCGTCGCTGCCGCACATCCGGATGACCGTGGAGATGCTGCGCGCGGCCGGCGCCGAGGTGGAGGCGCCGGAGGACGGCGGCGAGCCGAACGTCTGGCGGGTGGCGCCGGGCGCGTTGCGCGGCCGGGACCTGACGGTCGAGCCCGACCTGTCGAACGCGCAGCCGTTCCTGGCCGCCGCGCTCCTCACCGGCGGCCGGGTCACGATCCGCGACTGGCCCCGGCGGACCACCCAGCCCGGGGACGCGCTGCGGGCGATCTTCACGGAGATGGGCGGCTCCTGCGAGCTGGTGACCACCGCGGACGGCACGGACCTGGTCTTCACCGGCCCCTCGGCCGGCTCGTCGGCGGGCGGCGTCCGCGGCATCGACATCGACCTCTCCGAGGTCGGCGAGCTGACGCCCGGCATCGCCGCGGTGGCCGCGCTGGCGGACTCGCCGTCCCGGCTGCGCGGCGTCGGCCACCTGCGGCTGCACGAGACGGACCGGCTCGCCGCCCTCACCCGGGAGATCAACGGGCTGGGGGGCGACGTCACCGAGACCGGGGACGGGCTGGAGATCCGCCCGCGCCCGCTGCGCGGCGGCGTCTTCCACACGTACGACGACCACCGGATGGCCACCGCGGGGGCGGTCCTGGGCCTGGTGGTGAAGGGTGTACGGGTGGAGAACGTGGAGACGACCGCCAAGACCCTGCCCGACTTCACCGGGATGTGGACCGGCCTGCTCGCCGGGACGGCCACCGGCCCCGGCGCCGCGCCCGAAGCCGGCACGCCCGCCGCCGCCCGGAGAGACTGACCCGCACGATGCGGCGCTACGGCAAGAACCCCGACGAGGACGACGTCCGCGTACGCCCGGACCGCCGGGGCAGCCGGCCCCGCAGCCGCAACCGGCCCAAGCACGAGGACGCCACCGAGGGCTTCGTCCTGACCGTCGACCGCGGCCGGATCACCTGCCTGGTGCAGGAGCGCACGGTCACCGCGATGAAGGCCCGCGAGCTGGGCCGCAAGGGCATCGTCGTCGGCGACCGGGTCGCCGTCGTCGGCGACGTCTCGGGCGAGCCCGGGACGCTGGCGCGCATCGTCCGCGTCGAGAAGCGCACGTCGGTGCTGCGCCGCACGGCCGACGACGACGATCCGTACGAGCGCGTGGTCGTCGCCAACGCCGACCAGTTGGCCATCGTCACCGCCCTCGCCGACCCGCCGCCCCGCCCGCGCCTGGTGGACCGCTGCCTGGTCGCCGCGTACGACGGCGGGCTCGACCCGCTGCTGGTGCTGACGAAGTCCGACCTGGCGCCCGCGGACGAGCTGCTGGAGTCGTACGCGCCGCTGGGTGTACGGGCCGTCGCCTGCAACCGCGACGAGCTGGCCACCGGCGCCGGCGCCGCCCGCCTGCTGGACCTGCTCACCGACCGCGTCACCGCCTTCGTCGGCCACAGCGGCGTCGGCAAGACCACCGTGGTCAACGCGCTCGTGCCGGAGCGCCAGCGGGCCACCGGCGAGGTGAACCTCGTCACCGGCCGCGGCCGGCACACCACGACGTCCGCGCTCGCCCTGCCGCTGCCCGACGACAGGGGCTGGGTCATCGACACCCCGGGCGTGCGGTCCTTCGGCCTGGCGCACGTCGATCCGTCGCGCGTCATCCACGCCTTCCCCGACCTGGAGCCCGGGACGGCGGACTGCCCGCGCAACTGCAGCCACGACGAGCCGGACTGCGCGCTCGACGCCTGGGTCGCCGCGGGCCGCGCCGACCCCGCGCGGCTCGCGTCGCTGCGCCGCCTGCTCGCCACCCGCGAGCGCCACGAGGGAGACTGACGGCCGCCGGCCCCGGGCCGCCGAGGCCCTTCGGCAGGTCCGTCGCCCAAGCGGAGGCGGGTTGGGCATAATCGCAGGAGCGTCAACCGAACGGGAGGCACTACACGATGGCGTGGCTGCTGGTCGTCGTGGCCGGAATCCTCGAAACCGGCTTCGCCGTCTGTCTGAAGCTCTCCCACGGCTTCACCCGGCTCTGGCCGACGGTCGCCTTCTGCGTGTTCGCGCTCGGCAGCTTCGGCCTGCTGACGCTGTCGCTGAAGAAGCTGGACGTCGGCCCGGCGTACGCGGTGTGGACGGGCATCGGTGCCGCGGGCACCGCGATCTACGGCATGGTCTTCCTCGGCGACCTGGTCTCCGCGCTGAAGCTCGTCTCCATCTCGCTGGTGGTCGTCGGCGTCATCGGCCTGCAGCTGTCCGGCTCGGCGCACTGAGGGCCAGCAGCCCGCGGACCGTCCGCTCCACGTCCTCGCCCCGCGCCGCCGGCGCGACCACGTACGACAGCGTCAGCCGGGTCACCGCCTCGCAGACCCGGCGGCGTTCGCCCGGTCCCCCCGGCAACTGCTCCTCCAGCGCCCGCAGTACCCGGTCGCGTACCTCCTCGACCAGCTGCGCCGGCGTCTCCACGGACTGGTCCGGGCGCCTGGCCCCCGGCGCGCCGCCCCTGGCGGACACGCGCCGCGCGGGGGTCGGCAGTTGCTCGCCCCAGCACCCGGTGAGCGCCGCGCGCACCAGCGGGTTGCCGCGCGCCGCGCGCAGTGTCCAAGCGACCAGAGCGAGCAGTCGGCCACCGGCGTCGGCGCCGGATCTGCGGGCGCCGGCCAGCGTCCGTTCCACGCCCGCGAGGTAGCCGTCGACCTCGCGTCTGACGAGGGCCTGGGCAAGGCCCTCCTTGCTGCCGAACTCGTTGTAGAGAGTCTGGCGGGACACCCCGGCCGAGGCGGCGACGTCGACCATCCGCACCGCCGCCCAGGGCCGGCCCCTGAGCGCCGCGAAGGCGGCGTCGAGGAGTCCTTCTCGCGCTGTGGGCATCGTGGCCTCCAGAAGGCGACCGTGCGCTCAGAATTGACGCACCGCCAGGTGCTGTCAAGGGTCCGTACGGGGGGCCCGGAGACCCGCCGCGGGCGCGGGCGAAGGTTGGCGGTGCACCTTTGGGGTTACTGTTCGTTGCATGGCCGGTTTTCATGATGATCTGCGTCTCGCCCACGTCCTGGCGGACGCCGCCGACGCCGCCACGATGGAGCGGTTCAAGGCCCTCGACCTGAAGGTCGAGACGAAGCCGGACCTGACTCCGGTGTCGGAGGCGGACAGATCGGCGGAGGAGCTGATCCGCTCCTCCCTGCGGCGGGCCCGGCCTCGCGACGCCGTGATGGGCGAGGAGTACGGCACCGAGGGCACCGGCCCGCGGCGCTGGATCATCGACCCCATCGACGGCACCAAGAACTACGTCCGCGGCGTCCCCGTCTGGGCGACGCTCATCGCGCTGATGGCGCCGGGCCCGGAGGGCAACCAGCCGGTCGTCGGCGTGGTGTCGGCGCCGGCCCTCGCCCGCCGGTGGTGGGCGGTGCAGGGCGGCGGCGCGTACACCGGGCGCAGCCTGGCGAAGGCGAGCCCGCTGCGGGTGTCGGGCGTGCAGCGGATCGAGGACGCCTCGTTCGCGTACTCCTCTCTGCACGGCTGGGACGAGCGCGGCAGGCTCGACGGCTTCCTGCACCTGACCCGCGACTGCTGGCGCAGCAGGGGGTACGGGGACTTCTGGCCGTACATGATGGTCGCCGAGGGGACGGTCGACATCTGCGCGGAGCCGGAGCTGTCGCTGTGGGACATGGCGGCGTGCGCGGCGATCGTGGCGGAGGCCGGCGGCTCGTTCACGGGCCTGGACGGCGAGCCGGGGCCGCACAGCGGCAACGCCGCGGCGTCCAACGGGCTGCTCCACCAGGAACTCTTGAAGTACCTCGGCCCGTAGCCGGGCGGCCGGGCCGCCGGCAGACCCGCGCACGGGGGCGCGGGCCCCGGCGGCCGGGCTTCCCCCGCCCCTTGTTGCTCACTCCCGAGCGTGCCAGTCTGACAGTGACCGACCTTGTGAACTTGTGAAAACCTTCACAGGCCGACACAAGGGCCCGTTACGCCTAGGAGGTGGCTCCACCCCATGCTCGTCCGCGACGCCATGAGCACGGTGGTCCTCACCATCGGCCCCGCCCATACCCTCCGCCAGGCCGCCCGGCTGATGTCCGCGCGGCGCGTCGGGGCGGCGATCGTCCTCGACCCCGACACCAGCGGGCTCGGCATCCTGACCGAGCGCGACATCCTCAACTCCGTCGGCGCGGGCCAGGACCCGGACATGGAGAAGGCCGACGACCACACGACCACGGACGTCGTCTTCGCCGCACCCGGCTGGACCCTCGACGACGCCGCCGGCGCCATGACCCACGGCAGCTTCCGGCACCTGATCGTCCTCGACGACGCGGAGCCGGTCGGCATCGTCTCCGTGCGCGACATCATCCGCTGCTGGACCCCGGAGCGGCAGGAGCCGGAGCGCCGCGAGACAGCCCTCGCGTAGCGCACCGGAGCGTCAGAGGGGCCGGGAGCCCGACCGGCGTCCCGACCCCTCTGTCCGTGCACGGCAACCGGCCCGCGGCCGCACAGGGCCTGGAGCACGGCTCGGGACCGATCGCCGCAGCCTGCCAGGAAGACTACATTAGACACAGTCCAAGTCAAGATTCCAATGAAGTCCGTATGGGTTCTGGCCATAGAGCGGTGCGCTGCTACCCTGAATGCATGAGTGACCTCCTGGAGCGACTGCGCGGCCGTGGCTTCCGGCTCACCGCACAGCGGCGAGTCGTGGCCGAGGTCCTGGACGGCGACCACGTGCACTACACCGCCGACGAAGTACTCGCACGTGCCACCGCCCGGCTCCCCGAGATCTCCCGGGCGACGGTCTACAACACGCTGGGCGAGCTGGTCGCCCTCGGCGAGGTGCTCGAAGTCAGCACCGACGGCCGCGCCAAGCGGTACGACCCCAACGCCCACAGCGCGCACCAGCACCTGGTGTGCAGCCGCTGCGGCTCGATCCGCGACGTGCGCCCGGAGGGCGACCTGCTGTCGACGCTGCCCGAGGGGGAGCGCTTCGGCTTCCGGGTCTCCGGCGCGGAGGTCACGTATCGGGGCATCTGCCCGGACTGCGCCGAGCGCCGCGGGAAGTAATTTGCGCTTGTCGATCAGCCAGGGGTAGTGTTGGTTTCACCGACGCGGGGTGGAGCAGCTCGGTAGCTCGCTGGGCTCATAACCCAGAGGTCGCAGGTTCAAATCCTGTCCCCGCTACCAAAGACGGAGGCCCGGACCATTGGTCCGGGCCTCCGTCGTCGTCTGCCCGTTCGCCGTCCGCCCGCGGCTCAGGCGCATGCGTCTTCGAGGGCGAGGCGCCGTACCGTGCGCAGCGTCGATCGCAGGGTGTCCAGGTCGGTCGAGCCCAGGGCGAGGCGGATCGCCTGCGGCGTGTGGGCCGAGGTGGTGAACGGCTCCGCCGTGGTGACCGAGATGCGGTGCCGCGCAAGGGTCGCCGTCAGGCGGTCGGCACGGGCGTCGTCCGGCAGCGGCACCCAGGTGAAGTAGGACGAGGGATGGCCGACCAGCGGCAGCCCCGCCAGCTCCTGCGCCGCGATGGCCTGGCGGGCCCTGGCGTCGTCGCGCTTCTGCTCCTCCAGCCGGTCCACCGTGCCGTCGTCGAGCCAGCGGCACGCGATCGCCGTGGTCAGGGCCGGGGTGTTCCAGGTGGTCGCACGGATCGCGCGGGCGAGCGGCGGCACCGCGGCCGGCGGGGCGAGGACGAAGCCGACCCGCAGGCCCGTGGCGACGCTCTTGGACAGCCCGGAGACGTAGACCGTGAGGTCCGGTGCGGCCGTCACCAGCGGCGGCGGGGGGTTCTCGGCCAGGTAGGCGTACGAGGCGTCTTCGACGACGAGCACGCCGTGCCGTCGGGCGATCCCGACCAGGCGGACGCGGTCGGCTTCCGTCATGACCCAGCCCAGAGGGTTGTGCAGGGTCGGCATGGTGTAGACCGCCCGCACCGGCCGGGTGGCGCACAGCCTCTCCAGGGCGTCGAGGTCCGGCCCGCCGGCGGTGGTCGGGACGGGCTCCAGGTCGAGGCGGAGGGCGTGCGCGAGCACCTTGAAGCCGGGGTAGGTGAGCGCGTCGACCGCGACGACGTCGCCGGCGCCGAGCGTGGCCATGGCCGTGACGGCCAGACCGTGCTGTGCACCGTTGACGATGAGGATCCGGTCCGCGTCGGCGTCGATCCCCCGCCGCCGCAGGTGCCGTTCGATCGAGGCCCGGTCCTGGGGCCGGCCCGGATGCGGCTGGTAGCGCAGCAGGGAGTCGAGGTCACCGGAGACGGCCACTTCGCGGAGCGCCTGGCGCAGGAGGCCGGTCTGGCCGGGCAGCGACGGGTAGTTGAAGTTGAGGTCGACGGCGTCCGCGGCGACGGCCTGCTGGTCGATGCCCTGACCGGGCGGGACCGCCCGGTCGCGTACGAACGTGCCGCGCCCCTGCTCCCGGCTGACCAGGCCCATGGCCTCCAGTTCGGCGTACGCGCGGGTCGCGGTCACCACCGCGACGCCCTCGCGGGCGGCCAGCGCGCGGTGGGTGGGCAGCCTGGCGCCCGCGGGGAGCCGGCCCGCCCGGATGTCGGAGACGAGGGCGTCGACCACGGCTTTGTAACGCGGGGCTGCCATACGCCGGATTGTATCCATGACAATTCCTTGACTGTCCTGCCCGCGGCTTCGTACCGTCGCCGAGCAGCCGCGCTCACCAGGAAGGACGGCCGCCATGCACATCGCCATCCTCACTTTCGAGGGGTACAACGAACTCGACTCCCTGATCGCGCTCGGAGTGCTCAACCGCGTCAGGACCGACGACTGGCGCGTCACCCTCGCCACCCCCGGCCCCAGGGTGACGTCCATGAACGGGGTGGTCATCGAGCGGATGTCCACGCTGGCGGAGGCGTGCACCGCCGACGCCGTCATCGTCGGCAGCGGCATCGCCACCCGCGAGGTCGTCGAGGATCCGGCGATCATGAGTGTCCTGCGGGACCTGGACCCCTCGCGCCAGCTCATCGCGGCGCAGTGCTCCGGAGCGCTCGTACTGGCCAGGCTCGGGCTGCTCGACGGCATCCCCGCCTGCACCGACCTGACCACCAGACCGTGGGTCGTCGCGGCCGGCGTGGAGGTGCTCGACCAGCCCTTCTACGCCGAGGAAAACGTCGCCACCGCCGGCGGCTGCCTGGCTTCGCACTACCTCGCCGCCTGGATCATCACCCGGCTGCGGGGCAGGGACGCCGCCGAGGGCGCGTTGCACTACGTCGCCCCGGTGGGCGAGAAGGACGAGTACGTCGAGCGCGCCTGGCGCAACCTCACCCCCTACCTGCCCGCCCCCGCGCCGACGCCCGTCTGACACTCCGCGCCGGGCCGGACCGGGGCACCTGGCGGTGCGC
>NZ_JACBXC010000018.1 GCF_013870535.1 Streptomyces phytophilus
CTCCTGTGCGCGGGGGCGGCGGCCGGTGGAAACCGTTCCTGAAGCTGGGCGCAGATCCTTCACGTACCGAAGGCAGACTCCGAGGAAAGAGGCCCCAGATATGCCAAGGCTGTGCAAGCCTGCGGTGAGCGCGCCGGAATACATCATCACGATGGAAGAGACCCTGGAGTTCGCCAAACAGGCGCACGCCGGAAAGCCGCAGCTCCCTTTGGCGCTGCGGCTGATCCGGAACACGGGGGTGTTGAAGCGGCATATCGTCCAGCCCATCGAGAAGACCCTCGGCCACCCGGGGCTGACCGAACGCAACCTCATCTACGAGGCCGAGTCGAAGAAGATGTGCCCGCCGGTCATCGAGGAGGCGCTGCAGAACGCCGACATGACGGCCCGTGACATCGACGCGATCATCTACGTGTCGTGCACCGGGTTCCTGATGCCGTCGCTGACGGCCTGGCTGATCAACAAGATGGGATTCAGGTCGGACACCCGGCAGATTCCCATCGCGCAGCTGGGCTGCGCGGCGGGCGGCGCGGCGGTCAACCGGGCCCACGACTTCTGCCTGGCCCACCCCGGAAGCAATGTGCTGATCGTCGCGTGCGAGCTGTGCTCGCTGTGCTACCAGCCCACCGCCGACGACATCGGATCGCTGCTGTCCGACGGCCTGTTCGGCGACGCGGTCGCCGCCGCCGTGGTGCGGGGCAACGGCGGTGTCGGTATCGAGGTGGAGCGCAACGCCTCCTACCTCATTCCCCACACCGAGGACTGGATCTCCTACTCGGTGCGCGACACCGGCTTCCACTTCCAGCTGGACCGCCGGGTGCCCGGGACGATGGAGCCGCTGGCGCCGGTGCTGCGGGAGTTCGCCAAGGACCACAGCTGGGACGCCGGGAAGCTCGACTTCTACATCGTCCACGCCGGCGGGCCGCGGATCCTGGACGACCTCGCCAGGTTCCTCGACGTCGACCGCCAGGTATTCCGCCACAGCTGGTCGACCCTGACCGAGTACGGCAACATCGCCAGCGCCGTCGTATTCGACGCCGCCCGCAGGCTGTTCGAGGAGGGCACGGCGAAACCCGACGCCACCGGAATGATCGCCGGCTTCGGCCCGGGTATCACCGCCGAGATGGCACTGGGCACCTGGGGCACCGACGGCACCGGCACGTAGAACCGGAAACCCCCGCAGCCTGCTCCAGGCAGCCGTGCCGCAGCCGGATTCCGCGCGGAGAAAGAGGAAGTGAACTTGATGACCGGCCTTATCCTCCCCCCGGGCCAGGGGCGCAAGCTGATCACGAAGGCGCAGGAGGTGACCTTCAAGGCCACCGAAGCGGACGGCTCTTCCGTGTCGATCTTCGAGGTGGTCGTGCCGCCCGGATTCGACGTCGGGGCGCACGTCCACGGCGAGGCCCAGGAATTCTTCTACGTCCTCGAAGGCGAGCTGGAACTCCTGGCGTTCGAGCCGACGAAGCGCACGGAGGAGAACTGGCACGAGTGGGAGTCACCCGAGGGGGACCGCATGGTCCGCGCCACCCCGGGCGCCAGCATGTTCGTCCCCCCGAACACCCCGCACGCCTTCCGCAACGCCTCCGCCGAACCGGTGCGCATGCTGTTCCAGTGCCTGCCCTCCCCGGTGCACGAGCTGTACTTCGAGGAGATCGCGAAGATCTGGTCGGCCGGCACGGCGGTGGATCCCGACGCCGTCCAGGAGATGCGCCGCCGCTACGACGTCCACCAGATCACCCCGCTTCGCTACGACCCGCCCCCCGCCCCCTCCGCACGGCCGGCGGCAGGCGGGGCGTGAGGCAGATGACGACGACCCACGGGAGCAGCATGGACAAGATCCCCCTGACGCACGCGAGTCTGGGCGAGCGGGAACTGGCCGCCGTCGCCGAGGTGTTCGCCTCCGGCTGGCCGGCCGGCCAGGGCCCCAGCGGCAAGGCCCTGGAAGCCGGCCTGCAGGAACGCTACGGCGCCGGCGGCGCCGTCGCCCTCAGCAACTGCGGCGCCGCCTTGCACCTGGCGATGCTCGCACTGGGCGTCAAGCCCGGCGACGAGGTCATCGTCGCCGACTACACCTTCCCCGCCCCCGCCCACGCGGTCCGCTACGTCGACGCCGTCCCGGTCTTCGCCGACGTACGCGCCGACACCGGCACCGTCGACCCGCAGGCGGTCGCGGCGCTGGTCACCCCCAGGACCGTCGGCATCATCGCCGTCGACACCGTCGGCCTGCCCGCCGACTACACCGAACTGCAGGCGATCGCCGACCGCCACCAACTGTTCCTCGTCGAGGACGCCGCCTGCGCGGTCGGCGCCACCTACCAGGGCCGCCCGGCCGGCTCCCTGGCCGAGGTCGCCTGCCTGTCCTTCCACGGACGCAAGGGCGCCAGCAGCGGCGAAGGCGGCGCGCTGATCGCCACCGACCCGCAGATCGCCGCCTTCGCCCGCCGGCGCGCCTCCTTCGGCATCGGCAGCATCTTCGACCAGGGCCAGGTCATCGGCCTGCCGATCCCGGAGTTCCTGGAGATCGGCTACAACTACAAGCTCTCCGACATCGCGGCCGCCATCATGCGGGTGCAACTGGAGCGGCTGGAGGAATTCCTCGACCACCGCGCCGCGATCGCCGCACGCTACGCGGAACTCCTGGCCGGCGAGGAACTCCTGACGGTGCCGCACGTGCCCGCCGACCGCACCCACGCCTGGCAGTCCTACATGGTGACGCTGGCCGAGGGCGTGGACCGCGGGGCCGTGGCCACCGACCTGCGCGCGGCGAACATCGGCTCCTTCCACGGCACCTGGGCAAGCCACGTCCAGCCCGCGTTCGAATCGAAGCAGGTCTGCCCGGTCTCCGCCGACCTCTTCCGGCGCAACCTGGGCATCCCCATGCACGCCGAGCTGACCATGAGCCAGACCGAACGGGTCGCCGAAGTCCTGCGCAAAGCCGTACGCACCCACGCCACCCCCCGCACCTGACACCCCCCACCCACCCACCTCACCCGCCTGACCCGCCTGACCCCCCACTCTGCCTCTCCACCCGCCGCCCCGCGCCATCCCGCCCCGCCCCGCCCGGACCCGGCGGTGCCGGGCCGGGGCCGGGGCGGTGCCGCGTCACGGATCCCCGCGAGCGCCCACACCCTCCTCAGCCGCCCCGAAGGAGACAGTTCCCATGAAGGGCTCCACAGCCTACAAATCGATACTGAAGCGCGGTCTTCACATCGGTCTGCTGCCCCAGATGGCCGCGGCCGTCAATCCGTCGACGCCGATCACCCTCGACCACCGGCTCGACGTCTTCCCCGACGCGGGACAGCGCCTGACGGTGGCCCAGTACGCCGGGCACGTGGACGACCTGGCGGCCCGCCTGTGGGCGGCGGGCATCCGGCCCGGCGAACGCGTCGTCATCTACAAGACGGCCAACGCCGACCACTGGATGATCGCCGCCGCCGTCTCCCGCATCGGCGCCGTCGTCGTCAACCTCTCGCCCGCCCTGGACGCCGTGACCGTCGCCGCCCTGATCGAACGGGCCGACCAGCCCAGCCTGGTCACCGACACCGCCAAGCTCGACATCCTCGCCGACATCCCGCTGGCCGACCTCACCAAACGGGTCGTCGCCGTGGGCGGCGAGCGGCCGGGCACGATCTCCCTGGCCGCCCTCGCCGGCTCCCCGCGGGTGGCCCCCGTCGTCCGCCCGATCGACGAAGCCGCCGTGATCACCCACACCTCCGGCACCACCGGGCTGCCGAAACTCGTCGTCCACACCCCCCGCACCCAGGGCCTGCGCCTCATACCGCAGTGGCGGCTGCTGTCGCTGATGCGGAAGAAGGAGACCGTCGCGATCCACGTCCCCTTCGTCCACTCCCGCATGGTCGCCGCGATGTCCCTGGCCCTGCTCAAGGAGTACCCGGTCCTGCTCATGCGCGAGTCGGACCCCGCCGACGTCGCCGAACACCTCCTGGCCCACCGCCCGGCGCTCATCGAGGCCCTGCCCAACTCGCTGATGGAGTGGGAACCCCTCACCGACGACCCCCGCACCCCCTTCGCGTCGGTGAAGGTCTTCTCCAGCACCTTCGACGCCATCCACCCCGGCACCATGAGTAAACTCCTCAACTCCTCCCACCGCCGCGGCGCACTGTTCTTCCAGATCTACGGGCAAAGCGAAGTCGGCCCCGCCGCCGGCCGCGCCTACCTGCGCCGCTCCGCGCACAAGGCCAACGGGCGCTGCGTCGGCTGGGCCATGCCCAAGGGCGCCGCGAAGATCCGCGTGGTCAGCCGGGACGGCCGGCCGCCCTCCGAGACCAGCCCCGGCTTCATCGAGGTCGCCTGGGACGGCCTGGCCAAGACCTACTTCGCCGAACAGGACCGCTACGACACCAACCGCAACGGCGACTGGTGGCGCACCGGCGACGTCGGCTACCGCACCCGCCTGGGCTGCCTGCACATGCTCGACCGCGAAGTCGACATGATCCCCGGAGTGCGCAGCTCCCTGGAGATCGAGGACGTCGTCCTGGGCAAACTCAGCGAACTCAGCGAACTCGTCGTCGTCCCCGGCCCCGGCTCCCAGCCCGTCCCGGTGATCTGCACCGTCGACGACAAGCCGCTGGATCGCCAGCGCTGGCGCGCGGCCGCCGCCGCCTTCCCCCAACTGGCCGACCCCGTGCAGATCCCGCAGGCCGACCTGCCCCGCACCGCCACGCTCAAGGTCCAGCGCCTCGCCCTGGCCCGCCGGCTGGAAAAGCAGTGGGAAGACAACCAGGACTGACCAGGCACGCCCCGCCGGCGCCGCCCCTTGTCACGCCGGCGGGGCCCCACCCCTGCCGCACATGCTCATACGCCCCGCCCGAGGAGACACGCAGTGACTACCGAAGTGACCTCCTGGACCGGCGCCGGCCCCCACCCGGCCGCCTCCGTGCGCCGCATCACGGACGACCTGCTGCAACGGGTGGAGGACAAGCTCGCCTCGTTCCTCACGGCCGAACGCGACCGCTACGCGGCGATGGACGAACGCGCCCTGGCCGCCGTCGACGCCCTGACCGACCTGGTCACCTCGGGCGGCAAACGCGTCCGGCCCACCTTCTGCATCACCGGCTACCTCGCCGCCGGCGGCGACCCGCAGGACCCCGGCATCGTCGCCGCCGCCGCGGGCCTGGAGATGCTCCACGTCTCCGCCCTCATCCACGACGACATCCTCGACAACTCCGCACAGCGCCGCGGCAAGCCCACCATCCACACCCTCTACGGCGACCTCCACGACAGCCGCCACTGGCGCGGCGAATCACGCCGCTTCGGCGAAGGCGTGGCCATCCTCATCGGCAACCTCGCCCTGGTCTACTCCCAGGAACTCGTCTGCCAGGCACCCCCCGCCGTCCTGCCCGAATGGCACCGGCTGTGCTCCGAAGTCAACATCGGCCAGTGCCTGGACGTCTGCGCCGCCGCCGAGTTCTCCGCCGACCCCCAGCTCTCCCGCCTGGTCGCCCTCATCAAATCCGGCCGCTACACCATCCACCGCCCCCTGGTCATGGGCGCCAACGCGGCAGGACGGCCCGACCTGGCCACCGCCTACGTCGAATACGGCGAAGCGGTCGGCGAGGCGTTCCAGCTCCGCGACGACCTCCTGGACGCATTCGGCGACTCCACCGAGACCGGCAAACCCACCGGCCTGGACTTCACCCAGCACAAGATGACACTGCTCCTCGGCTGGGCCATGCAGCGCGACGCACACATCCGCACCCTGATGACCGAACCCGGCCACACCCCCGAGGAAGTACGCCGCCGCCTGGAGGACACCGAGGTCCCCAAGGACGTCGAACGGCACATCGCCGACCTCGTCGAACAGGGCCGCGCCGCCATCGCCGACGCACCCGTCGACCCCAAGTGGCGCCAGGAACTCGCCGACATGGCCGTACGCGCCGCCTACCGCACCAACTGACCCCCCCACCCACCCGCACCGCTCACCCCACCCGCACCGCTCACCCCCCCCCGCATCACCCGCACCGCGCAAGCCGGCGGGGCCCGTACCCCGGCGGCTTCCCGCCGCATGCCCCCGCGCACCCCGCACCGCTGCGGTGACCGCCACCCGACCGCGACCGGGAGCCCCGAATGGAGCACCTCGTACGCCATGCCGTCACCACGATCCGCGAACGGTTCTTCGAGCCGCTGAGCCTGGACGATCTCGCCGAGAGCGTGCGGGTCAGCAAGTACCACTTCCTGCGGGTGTTCACCCGGGTCACCGGAGTCACCCCGGGCCGCTTCCTGAGCGCGGTACGCCTCCACGAGGCCAAGCGCCTGCTGCTGAGCACCTCGCTGACCGTCGCCGACATCTCGGCGCGGGTCGGCTACAGCAGCACGGGCAGCTTCACCCGCCGCTTCACCGAGTCGGTCGGGCTTTCCCCCACCCAGTACCGCAAGCTGCCGCCCGCCTGCGGCAGCCGGACACCGCCGCCCGCCTTCCCCCACCCGCCGCGGGCCGCGCCGGTGCCGGTACCGGCGGGGGGATGCCGGACCGGGGCGGTGACCGGGGTGCTGCGCACCACCGGCGCCGAGTTCTCCCGCGCCTACGTCGGGGCGTTCGACGGCGCCATCCTGCAGGGCGTGCCCGCGTCCTGGAGCACCGCCAGCACGCCGGGCCGCTTCACCCTGCCGCGGATCCCTCCCGGCACCTGGTACATCCACGCCGTGGCCCTCGGCGAGCACGGCACGGCCGGCACCGGCACCGGCACCGGCACCGGTGCCGGTCCGGCGCCGCTGACCGCCACCGTCGGCCCCGTACGGGTGGGTGCCGACACCGGCCGCATCCGCGACGTCACCCTCTCCCCGATGGACTGGACCCGACCGCCGATCCTCTTCGCCCTGACGGGCATGGACCCGCAGCCGACAGCGGCCTAGGGCCTGCCGTTCGGATCTTCGCCGGGCTCGCTGGGGGCACCGCCCACGAGCGAAGCGCTGTGGGGGAGGCTGGCACCGCTCCCCCACAGCGCGCAGAGCGCGCGTGGGCGGTACCCCCAGCGGCGTTGTCGTCGGTCGACGACGCTCCGCGTCGCCTCCCTCCTCCGCCTTGCGATGCACGGCACCAGCCGCCGCTCCCTGATCCGGCAAGACCCAAACGACAGACCCTAGACGCGGCCGGCCCTGCCCCCGCCCCCGCCCGGCCCGTCCGCCCGCCCACCCGTGCCGCCGATACGGACCATGCCGGGATCCCGACTCACGGAGACGAAGGTATGGACACGCATCAGACCACGTCACTTCTCGTCGGCCTCGCCGTCATCGTGCTCCTGGCCCGGCTGCTCGGCGCGCTGGCCCGCAGATGCGGCCAGCCGGCGGTGGTGGGCGAAGTCCTCGCCGGCGTCGCGCTGGGCCCCACCCTCCTCGACGGCGCGGTCTCCGACGCCCTCTTCCCGGACACCGTACGGCCCCTGCTCAGCGCACTGGCCGCGGTAGGCGTCGCGGTCTTCATGTTCATCGTCGGCCTGGAGATCGACGCCGCGCTGCTGCGCGGCAACGGACGCCTGGCCGTCACCGTCTCCCTCAGCTCGATCCTGGTGCCCTGCGGCCTGGGCATGCTCCTGGCGCTCTACCTGGCAGGCGACTACAGCACCGGCGACGAGAGGGGACTGGTGCTCTTCATGGGCGTCGCCATGGCGATCACCGCGTTCCCGGTGCTGGCCCGCATCCTCACCGACCGGCAGATGACCCGCACCCCGCTGGGCGCGGTGGCGCTGGCCTGCGCCGCCATCGGCGACGTACTGGCCTGGGTGCTCCTCGCCGCCGTGGTCGCGATCAGCAGCCCGGGCGGCGCCGACCAGTGGCGGATGCTCCTGGCCGTCCCCTACCTGCTGGTCATGTTCTTCGTGCTGCGCCCGCTGCTGCGCCGCCTGGCGGCCCGCCGGAGCGAACTGCGCCTGACCCCGACCGTGTTCGCGTGCATCCTGGCGGGCCTGCTGCTGTCCGCGGCCGCCACCGAATGGGTGGGGCTGCACTACATCTTCGGCGCGTTCCTCTTCGGCGCGATCCTCCCGCGCACCGGCACCGAGCAGCTCCACGCCGAGGTCCACAACCGCCTCGGGCAGATGACCGGCACCCTGCTGCTGCCGGTGTTCTTCCTCGTCTCCGGCCTCAAGGTCGACCTGTCCGAGATGGACACCGGCGGCCTGGGAGCCCTCGCCCTGATCATGCTCGTCGCCGTCGGCGGCAAGTCCGCCGGCGCGATCGCCGCCGCCCGCCTGCACCGCATGCCGCTACGGCAGTCCGCCGCGCTGGCCACCCTGCTCAACACCCGCGGCCTGACCGAGCTCATCGTCTTGAACGTGGGCCTGCAACTGGGCTTCATCGGACAGGACCTCTACTCCCTCATGGTCGTCATGGCCGTGATCACCACCGCGATGACCGGCCCGCTGCTCAGCTGGATCCTCGGCCGCCCCCGCGAGGACGACCTGCCCCCCGCCGCCGGCGCATCCGGACGCAAGCCGGGAACGGTCGGCACCCCCGCCTGACTCCGCCCCCCGAGGGCTGCGGGGCCGGGCAGAAGGCAGGAGAGGAGCCCGGGCAGGAACCGGGGAAGCCGGGGAAGCCGGCGGGGGAGGAGGGGCCGGGGGAGGAGTCCCTGGCCGAGCCCCTGACCGATCCGGCCGCGGGCGGGCGACAATGACCCCTATGTCCTCAGCCACACCCGAAGAGACGTCCGCGCGGGCCCGGGCCGCCGAAGCCGGCCTGGGCCTGCGCGAGCGCAAGAAGCTGCGTACCCGCCAGGCGATCCGCGCGGCCGCCCGCCGGCTGATCGACGAGCGGGGCTACGACAGCACCACCGTCGAGCAGATCGCCGCGGCCGCCGAGGTCTCGCCCAGCACCGTCTTCCGCTACTTCCGCAACAAGGAGCAGATCATCCTCCGCGACGAGGACTACGCCTTCTCCGGCGCCGAACTCCTGCGCGAGCGCCCCGCGGACGAGCCGCCGCTGCCCGCCCTGCGCGCGGCGGTCTCGGCGATGGCCCGCGCCACCTACGAGGAGTTCAACGCGGAGTACCGGTGGCGGATGGAACTGGTGCGCGAGGTGCCCGCCCTGCGGGCGCAGATGCACGAGGGCCAGGACAAGGCCGTCGAGGTCCTCACCGCGGCGCTCGCCGAACGGGCCGGACCCCGCGCCGACCGCCTCGCGCTGCGCGTCATGGTCGGCGCCATGCTGGGCGGCCTGCACCAGGTCGTCCTCGAATGGGGCGACGGGAACCAGGAAGGGGACCTGCCCCGGATGTTCGACCGGGCACTGGCCGTGCTGGAGCACGGCCTGGCCCCGGGCGAGCCCCGCGCAGCGGCCGGCTGACCCCGCCTTCCCCGCGGGGCGCGCCTGCCCCGGCGGGAGGCCGGCGGCGCGACGCAGGGCAGGGCCCCGGGGCGGCCCGGCGGACGCACAATCCACCGGTTGCCCCAAGGCCCTGCCCCCCTTGCGTCCCCCGGCTGTGTTCCCGGAGCCGGGGACGACGGTCAGTCCTTGACGTCGCCCTTGACGTACCGCTGTACGAACTCGTGGGCCAGGTCGCCGAACTGCTCACCGAACACGATCGTCCGATCGACGGTGGTCTGGAAGTGGACGCCGCCCCACACCCGGCTGTTCCCGCAGGTCCGGGTGAAGTCCGTCCAGGTCGGGAAGTGGATCGACAGGTCCTTGCCGGGGGTGATCCCCGGCTCGACGACCGTCGAGCCGGCCGGGTAGTTGATCGTCCAGTCCAGCTCGTCGGAGTCGAAGTAGCGCCGCGCGGCCTGCGAGGTGGCCGAGCACAGGCTGGTCGAGCCCGAGGGGTACTCCGGGTGGTCGCCCACCGGCAGGTAGCCGGCCCACTCCGAGGCGCGGATGTCGACCGTGCCCATGCCGACCCCGCCCCAGGCGCGGATCTTGCGGTTGCCGTACACGTGGCGGACCGCGGTGACCGGGCGGACGGCGTCGTAGATCCTCTTGTGGTGCCAGGCGGCGATCAGCGGCTCGAACGTCGCCAGCACGTGCGAGAGCATCCAGTGGACCCAGCCGTGCACGCCCATCTCGTTGTTCTGGTCGTACTTCTTGGCGATGACGATCGACGAGTGGCCGATGCCCCAGAGCTTGTTCTCCATGATCTCCGCGAGCGCCTTGCGCTCGTCGTTGAGATTCGCCGACGCGTCCACGATCGCGTCCACCTCGCGCTTGTAGGCGCGGTGGTTGGTGTGGTCGCTGAACTCGGGCCGGGGGATCCGGAACCGGGAGGGGTCGCGGAAGATGTGCGCCTTGGTCCGGGCGATCTGCGGGGTCACGAAGTGCTGGGTGACGTAGATGCCGAGGTCGCCGGGGCCGCCGCCGGCGCGCCGCGCGTTGTGGGCCTGGAGCTGCGGCTGCCAGCGCGAGGGGTTGTTCACCTTGAACGCGGTGTTCACCGGCTCGTAGCCGGTGTAGTCCGCCCACGGCCTGGGGTTGTACTTGCGGCCCTCGTAGCCGAGGAAGTTCATGCCGTCGTTCTTCAGGGCGTTGAAGGCGTTCTTGGCGGCGACGTTCCCGATGCCCACCGGGCTGCTCAGGTTCTCCGTCTCGTCCATGGGGTCCAGGCCGAGCGCGACCATCAGCTCCCGCAGTTGCCCCACCTGCTGCGGCAGGGCCTGCTTCCACACCCCGTGCTGGGCGTGGATCGCGGCGATGTTCAGGTTCCGGTTGGTCGCGGACTCGCTGGAGGGGCGGCGCGGGATCTGGCTGTACACGCCGACCGCGGTCTCGTGGTACGGCGCCAGCGCGTCGAACGCCGCGAGCCACACCACGCGGTTGATCCACAGGAAGACGGTCACGTCCATCGGACCGAGGATCGCCAGGGTCGGCGACTGGCCGGCGTTCTCGTCGGTGGGCTGCGCCCACTTGATGTAGTTGTCCTTGTCAAGGTCGAACTCGATCGCTGCCGCCTTGCTGCCGGCCGACTTACCGCTCGGGCTGGCCGAGGCCGTCCCGGAGAAACCCGCCGCGGACAGGGCCGCGGCACCGCCGAGCCCGCCGAGGAGCATGGACCTGCGCCGCGGTGAGTAATTCGAGGAAGAAGTGTGTCCGGACGTCGTCATGCGCTGTGTTCCTTTCTAAAGGAGGGGGCTCCGCGGTCCAAGGCGACGTCTGCGGGCCGGCCATGCCCCAGACCTGTCGCACACACCGACTGTTCCGGCGCTTCCATAAGAGCGGGTGCGGTCATAGTTCCTGTTCTTCACGGGTTGCCACTAAACGCCTTCGAAAGGTTAGGCAAAATCCACGTCTCGCCGCAGGCCAGGAAATTCAATGCGGCACCCTGAGCCCTGTGGGCTACCGTACTGGCCGTTACTAGAGCTCCACTAGAGGCCAACTAAGGTAAGCGATTGCCCCGCCGCCGCCGGTATCCGGCGCGTAAATTCACGGCGTGAAGAAATATGTGGCCGCCCGGGGCGGCCTCACTATCGGCTCCGGCTACTGTGAGGGCCGTTGACCTGGCGGGCGCCGGCAGCGCGGTCCGCAAAAGGCCGCTATCGCGCCGGTCCTTTTCCGGCGGCCGGCGGTCGGCCCTGCCGTGTCTCCACCGCGCCTTAAGCGGGGCGTGGAATCTTCAAGGGTATCTGCCCGAAGTGAGACACATGCGGGGGAGTAACGGCCCATGCGCATTTATTTACAGCTCACTCGCTCCCTGGAGAGGCTCGGCGCCTCGTTCGGGATCGCGGCGCTCAGAATCTCGATCGGAATCATCTACCTCTGGTTCGGAATACCCAAGTTCTTCCCCGGGGTAAGCCCGGCGGAAGTGCTGGCTTCGAAGACCGTGGAAAGGCTGACATTCGGAGTCGTCGAGGGGACCGCCGCCTCCGTCTTGACCGGCACGCTGGAAACCGCCCTGGGGCTGCTGCTGATCAGCGGGAGACTCGTTCCGCTGACGGGTATCGGACTCCTCGCGCACATGGCGGGGACGTTCACACCGCTCTTCATCTTCCCGAAGGAGACCTGGGAGGGCTTTTGCATCGGCACCCTCGAAGGGCAGTACATCCTCAAGAACCTGGTGATCGTCGCGGCCGCCTTCGTGGTCATCGGCTACTCGAAGTCGCGCGGCCGGCCGGAGCCCGGACCCGCCGAGCCCGCCGAACTCCTCGGGCCCGTCGAAGCCGCCGGACCCGCCGGACCCGCGGCCGTGGACCCGGCGGCGTCCTGGATCCGCGACAAGGCACGCTGACGGCCCGCGCCGGCGGCACCCCCCTGTGATGCACGCGGGAAGCCGCCCGCCCCGCCCCCGCCTGGCCCCCACCGCGCCCGCTCTGCGGAACATCGAGTTCAGTTCCGGCGCGGCTCCAGATCGAGCCGCCGCACGGTCCCGGTGGATTCTCCACTGAGCAATCTGGGCGATGACACCGCCGGGCACACCCCGCCACGCTGGACGTGAAGCGTGTTTTGCATGCGTGGAGGGGGTCTTCACGCGAATCGCTGGTGCGGCCGCATCGGAACTGGAAGGTCCTATATGTCGTCCACTCTTGTCGGGTTTTCTGGCGATTTCGACGTTATCGTCATCGGTGGTGGACCCGCCGGTGCGACTACAGCCGCGCTGCTGTCCAAGCGCGGGCACCGTGTCCTCGTGCTCGACCGCGAGCGGTTCCCCCGGTACCACGTGGGGGAGTCGCTCATTCCCGGCGTGATGGTTCCCATGGAGGAACTCGGGCTGAAGGAGCGGATGGAGGCCAAGGGGTTCGAGCGGAAGTACGGCGGCACCCTGGTCTGGGGCAACAACGAGGTGCCGTGGAACTTCTCGTTCACCACGGGCGGCCGCATCCCCTACGCCTTCCACACGCGCCGCGCCGACCTGGACGCGCTGATCCTGGACCGGGCCCGCGAGCTGGGTGCCTTCGTCGTGGAGGACGCGACGGTCAAGGACACCATCGAGGAGGACGGCCGCGTCGTCGGCGTCCGCTACGCCCTGCGCGGCCTGGGCGGCACCCAGGAGGCCAGGGCCTCCATGGTCATCGACGCCTCCGGGCAGGCCCGCGTCATCGGCCGCAAGTACACCGAGGTCAACTGGAACGAGCAGCTGCGCAACGTCGCGGTGTGGACGTACTTCGACAACTGCCACCGGCTGCCCGGCGACGAGTGGAGCAACATCCTCATCGAGGGGACCGCGGACGGCTGGTTCTGGGGCATTCCGATCGACAAGGGCGTCTTCAGCGTCGGGTACGTGACGCGTTCGGAACTCGCGACCGAGTCCGGCAAGTCCCTTGAGGACCTCTTCCAGTCCGAGATCGCCTCCACCACCAAGCTGAAGGAACTCCTCAAGGACGCCACCCAGGCCGCGGGTTACCGCTCCGCGCGCGACTGGTCGTACACCAACGACCGGTTCCACGGGAAGGGCTGGGCGCTGGTCGGCGACGCCGCCGCGTTCGTGGACCCGCTGTTCTCCACCGGTGTCGCGCTGGCGACCCTGGCGGGCAGCACGCTGTCGAAGGTCGTCGACCAGATACTCCAGCACCCGGAGATCGAGGAGAAGGCGCTCGACCGGTACACCAACGCGTACCAGGAGTTCTTCCACGACATCCGCAAGTTCGTGGAGGGGTTCTACGACCGCTCGAAGACCAAGGGCTTCTACTTCAACCTGGCCCAGGAGATGGTCGACCCCGAGAAGGAGAACGAGGCGGAGGTCGACTTCGTCAAGCTGGTCTCCGGGCTCAGCGGACGGCAGGGCGGGCTGTTCGAGCTCAACGTCGACGACCTCATCGAGGACGCCAAGTCCACGCCCGCCCCCGGTAGCTGAGGCACCGGCGCCGCCCCGGGCGCACCGGACGACACAGGCTCCCGGCGGTCCGGGGATCTCGGCCGAGATCCCCGGACCGCCGGGAGCTTCGCCATGCCGCCGGCCGGCGCCGCAACGCCAACGCCAACGGCAGCGGCAACGGCAGCGGCAGCGGCGGCGGCGGAAAAGGGACCGCGGCACCGGGAGCGCCCGGGGGAGAAGGAGTCTCCCGCAGGGCCCGGTGCCGCGGTCCCGAAGAAAGAGGGGGGCGGTGCGGCGCCGTCAGCTGCCGGAGCCCGCCGGGCCCAGCAGGACCCGCGCCTCCAGCGAGCCCTCGGCGAGCTGGTGGTAGGTCTGGAGCTTGAAGTACTCGCCGCCGGAGTACGAGGCCACGTTGTACAGGCCCTGGACCGGGCCGGGGTAGGTGTGCGGGACGTTCCTCGCGAACTTCTCCACGCTCGGCTCCAGCGCGATGCGGCCGGGCAGGGCCTGCGCATCCGGGACCAGGGTGGCGAACGTGATCCGCTGGATCTTCGGCGAGTCCCACGTCAGCGTGGTGTAGATGCCCACGGCCTGCTTGGCGAGCGTCAGCATCTGCTCGCTCGGCTCCGGCAGGCCCAGATCCCGCAGCATGGCCCGGACGGTCTCCGGCGCGCGGGTCTCGTCGGGGAACTGCAGGAAGTAGACGTTCACCGTCCGGCTCGGGTAGTCGATCCCGATCATGCTGTTCTTGTCGTCCAGGCCGTAGCGGGCGTAGAAGTCGAGGTTCTCCGCCAGGCTGGGCGGCATGGACGGCAGCGCCGCGACCTTCGACAGCTTCTGCAGGTCGTTGCCCGGAAGGAACGTCCAGGTCTTCCTGAACCCTTCGACGACTCCGAAGTCGACACCGTGGGCGGTGACCGGGATGTTCGCCTGGACGTCATCGAGGAGCGTGCCGACGGGATGGTCCGTGGCCTCGGCGATCCCCTTCGACACCGCGTAGCGGTACGGGTTGACGTCCGCCGGCAGCGCCGTGAAACGGCAGTCGAGGTCCCGGCTGCCGCGCGTCGTCACACGGAAGGCCACGACGACCTTCTCCAGCTCGTACGCGGACAGGATCGGCCACACCTTGTCACGCGAGGGGGTGACGTCCAGCAGCCCGGACGCCTCCTCGATGGCGGCGTAAAGACCTTCCATGCCTGTGTCAGTCATTTGCCCTCCAGTTCAATCAGAACAGTTCGTGACGAGCGTCTGCGTGAATCAGGACATCGGCCCTGACATCTCCATTTTCCCGGTTGCGGCGAGCAGGGACGACAGGCATGGCACGCCTATTTTCGTCACTCCATGAATTGTCGATCCGGGCGCACGGAATGTCAAGAAGATCCCTTCCATAGTTCCTTTCGAGTGACTCTTTAGTGGCCGGTGGTAGGGTCGCACACCAGGATTTCGCAGAACCTGATCGGCATCGACTGCTTGGAGTGCTTGGTGTCCGAAGCTACTGGGGCGGAAAGGCTTTACTCGGCCATCGAGGAATCGGCTCGAATGGTCGATGCGCCTTTCTCGCGTGACAAGGTCTGGCCGATCCTCTCCGCATTCGAGGACGGCTTCTCGGACACCGGCGGCGTTATCTTCAGCCTCCAGGCGGGCACACACGTGCCGGAAATGGAGTATTCCGCTCAGGTTTCCCCGGGGATCAGCGACCCGTATGCCCGTGCCCTGGCGAGTGGAATCCTCACGGAAACGGACCATCCGGTCAGCACCGTGCTCGCGGAGATCGTGTCGCTGGCGCCCACCAGCGAGCACTACATCGACTGCGGCATCGTCGGCGGTTTCAAGAAGATCTACGCGAACTTCCCGCACGACCAGCAGACGGTGGCCGGGCTGGCCGGGCTGCCGTCCATGCCGCGCGCGGTGGGCGGGAACGCCGAATTCTTCGCCCGCCACGGCCTGGACCGGGTGGCGCTGATCGGCGTCGACTACGTGAACAAGACGATAAACCTGTACTTCCAGGTCTCCGCCGCCACCGCCGGAAACCTCGACCGGGAGACCGTGTCCGCCATGCTGCACGGAACCGGGATGAGCAAACCCAGCGACGCGATGGTGGCATACGCGGGCAAGGCGTACCGGATCTACACCACGCTCAGCTGGGATGCGGGGGAGATTCTTCGGATTGCCTTCGCGCCGAAGCCGCGCCGGGGTATCGACCCGGCGGATCTTCCCGCCCGTCTGGAACCGAGGATCGCGCAGTTCCTGCGGACCACGCCGCACAAGTACCCCGGCGGTCTCATCAACGCCACGGCCGCCAAGTGGTCGCCCGAGCGTGAAGTCCTGGACCTCGCAGCGCACCACCAGGTTTCCGCTGTGCAAATGAAGGCAATCGAAGCGGAGGAAGGCCCAAGCTCGTGACGACATCCGGCCCTGCCCAGCAGATACCGTTCGACTTCGACAACGGCAACTTCATCCGGGACCTGATCACCACGCACGGCGGCGGGGGCTACCCGCCGGCGGATGCGATGGCCCCGGGGGACGTGGCCTCGTACACGTGGGTGACGCATCTGCTGCAGACGTCGTGGTTCGACGCGCTGGCCCCGTACCACCCGACCGCGGTGGGCGTGTACTCCCGGATCCCGCGCCGCCCCGCAGAGGAGTCGGCCACCAACCGCAACAAGAACATCGCGGGCCTGTACGCCATGTTCCAGGTGGTCAAGGCGGTGTTCACGGAGCGGGCGCCGGTGCTGCGCCAGGCGCTGGGGGCGCTGGGCCTGGACCCTGACGACGAGTCGGGGGACCTGTCCACCGCGGTCGGTATCGGCAATACGGCCGGCAAGGCCATCGCCGCCGCCCGCGCGGGCGACGGCATGAACGCCCTGGGCGGCAAGGACCGCACCTACAACGGCCAGCCCTACGAGGACTACACCGGCTACCGGCCGGTGAACACCGCCGACGAACTGGCCGATCCCTCGCGCTGGCAGCCCGCCGTCGAGCCGCACCGCCGCCGCACCGACGGCGGCCCGGGCGACAAGGGCATCTTCACCGCCCAGCGGTTCGCCACCCCGCAACTGGGCCTGGTCACCCCCCAGACGTACCGGGACCCCGCCCAGTTCAAGCTCGCCGCGCCCGACCACCTCGACCACAACGACGCCGGCGCCTACCGGAAGGCGGTGGACGAGGTGCTCGCGGCGTCGGCCGGGCTGACCGACGAGCAGAAGGTCAAGGCGGAGTTCTTCGAGCACACCCCGCTGTCGGTCACGCTGTCGCCGCGCGCCGCGGCGATGGCGCACGACCTGGACCTGGACGGCTGGGCGCAGCTTTTCCTGGTGTGCTCGACCGCGCGCTTCGACAGCCTGATCGCCGCCTGGCACCACAAGCGCGCCTACGACGCCGTCCGGCCCTTCAGCGCCGTGCGGCACGTGTACGGCAGCAAGCCGGTCACCGCCTGGGGCGGGCCCGGCAAGGGCACCGTCGAGGCCATTCCCGCCGACGAGTGGACCGGCTACCTGCCGGTGGGCAACCACCCCGAATACCCCTCCGGCTTCACCGTGCTGACCGCCGCCCAGGCGCAGGCCGCCCGCAGCTTCCTCGGCGACGACGTCCTGGACTGGACCCACGCCTTCCCCGCCGGCTCGGGCCAGAAGGAACCGGGCACCGTCCCGGCCACCGACCTCGAACTGTCCTGGGCCACCTGGACCGACTTCGAGAACGACTGCGCCACCAGCCGCGTATGGGCCGGCGCCCACTTCACGAAGACCGCCGAAACCTCACTCGCCTTCGGCACCCAGTTCGGGGACCTGGCCCACACCTTCGTCCAGCGGCACGTCAACGGCGACGTCAAGGACTGACCGTCTTCCCCTGCCACGATGCCGGACGCCGGCACCGCGACCCGCCGCCCTCACCCGTAGCCCGCTCTCCGCACGAAGGGGGAGAGCCCAGGGCACGGCCATCGATATCCCGTTTCCCGTGAAGGGCCGCTTCTCAGGTTCTCCTCCGGCCCCTCCCTGCTGAGGACAAGGAAGACGATCATGACGACATTCGGACACACCTCTGTCTCGGACTTCTCGCTGGGCCGCAGGTCGCTGCTGGTCGGCGGCGTCTCGGCCGCGTCGCTCTCCATGCTGTCGTTGTCCCGCCCCGCTGCTGCCGCCACCGGCGATGAGCCGCCCGAGCTTCCCGACCTGGACAAGGACAACTACATCAAGTGGGCCCAGCCCACCGGCGCGCGGACCGGTATGTCGGCCAGCGATGCGTTCATCGGCTCGATGGACGTGACCCTCATCCTGTTCATGAACCGCGCGGCGATGCTGGCGCTGTTCGACGCGCTGGCGCCGTACCACGAGACGGCGGTCGGCATCCACAGCGACATCCCGCGCCGCCCCTCCAGCGAGTCGGCCACCAACCGGAACATGAACATCGCCTGTATCCACGCGCAGAACGCCATCTGGAGCCGTCTGCTGCCGCCTATCGTGGCGGGCCTGCGGGAGCTGATGGTCGCGCTCGGCCTGGACCCCGACGACACCTCGGAGGACGTGACCACCCCCGTCGGCATCGGCAACGTGGCGGCCAAGGCCGTCTGGAACGTCCTGAAGAACGACGGCATGAACGTCCTCGGCCACGAGGGCGGCCGCAAGTACAACCCCCGGCCCTGGGCGGACTACACCGGCTACGTGCCGACGAACACCGCCTTCAAGCTGAACAACCCCTCGCGCTGGCAGCCGCAGCTCCAGCCCCACAACGGCCGCCGCGCCGGCGGCGGCCCCGGCGACCTCGGCATCTACGTCACCCAGCACTTCGTGACCCCGCAGATCGCGGTCACCCTGCCCCACATCTACAAGGACCCGACCCAGTTCCCGCTCCCCCGGCCCGACTTCACGGACCACACCGACCGCCGCGCCTACAAGCGCTCCGTGGACGAGATCATCGAGGCGTCCGCCGCGCTCGACGACGAGCACAAGGCACTCGCCGAGATCATGGAGAACAAGCTCTGGGGCATCGGCCACTCGTCCATCGAGGTCGGCCTGAAGAACGACCAGAACAACGAACTGGGCGTGCACGGCTGGGCCCAGTGGATGCTCCAGCACATCCTGGCGACCTTCGACACGCTGATCGCCGCCTGGGGCTACAAGCGCAAGTACGAAGCGGTGCGGCCGATCACCGCGGTCCGGCACGTGTACGGCAACCGCAAGATCCGCGCCTGGGGCGGCGTCGGCATGGGCACGGTCGACGACATCCCGGCCAACGAGTGGACCGGCTTCCTGCCTGTGGGCGACCACCCGGAGTACCCGTCGGGCTCCACGACCGTGGGCTCCGCCGCCTCGCAGGCCGCGCGGCGCTTCTTCGACTCCGACGACCTGAACTGGGAGTTCGACTTCGAGGTCGGCAAGTCGATCGTGGAGCCGGGCATCACCCCCGTCGAGAACGTCAGGGTGAGCTTCCCCACCTGGACCGACTTCAACAAGCGGTGCGCCTACAGCCGCGTGGACGGCGGCGTCCACTTCACGAAGACCGTCGAGCGGTCCATGGTGTTCGGCGAGCAGTTCGGCGACCTGGCACACGAGTTCATAGAGCGGCACGTCACGGGCCAGGGCAACGGCTGACGGCCCTGCCCGAAGCGGAAGGGGGGCCTTTTGACACTCGGTACGAGTGCCGGAAGGCCCCCTCCTCTCACGCCTGCCGGGATACGCCGCACACCGCCGGGGCCGGACAAGGGGATACGAATCCGCCATGCGGGGGAGACGGCGGCATGTCCGCTCCTCCCCGGATCCGCACGCGTGCGGAATGCGAGGCGCCCGCAGCACAACCGAAGCAGCATCGCACCACCGGCGCCGGCGCCGGTGGTGCGGTCGCGGTGAACACCACCGCGGCGCCGCGCTCTGCCCGGCCGTACTCGCGCCGGCTGTGCTCACGTACGGCGCCGAGCCGACGGCGAAGTGATCGCCAAACGCCACGGTAGTGGCACGGACGACTCGAAAGGGACCAGTACCTTGACACCGGAAGCCACATTCACGCGATTTCGCGAATACATGGTGGGACCCTCGCGGTTCATGAGCCTGCTGTCCTGTTTTGAGCTCGGCGTCATCGACAAGCTCCGCGACACCCCCGGCATGACCGCGGCCGAACTCGGAGACGCCGTCGGCGCCAAGCCCGATGCCGTGGAACAACTCCTGCTGCTGCTGGTGAAAGAGAGCTTCCTCGCATACGACGAGGACTCCGGCGGCTACTCCCTCGACGCGCTCGCGGACATCCCCGAGAACGACCTCCGGCAAGTGCTCGCCCGCATGGAAATGATCAAAGCCGTCACGCTCAGGCAACTGTTCTATCTCACCGACAGCGTGCGGACCGGCACCACCGTCGGCCTGAACAAGCTCTACGGGCATGAAGGGAACCTGTACGGCGCACTGGCCGAGCACAAGGAACTGCGCGAACCCTGGGCGCGGTTGATGAACGGCGAGACCGCCCACATCGACCCCTGGTTCTTCGACAACATCGACGTACCGCCCGGTTCGAAGGTGCTCGATCTCGCCGGGAACACCGGCCTCGGGGCCATTCACACGTGCAAGCTGAAGGCGTCCCCCGGGCTTCGGGTGACGACCTTCGACCTGCCGGAGAAGGAAGAGGAGTGCCTGGAGAACTTCAGGAGCCATGGCCTGGAGGAGCAGTGCTCGTTCATAGGCGGTGACGTCTTCGAAGAAGTACCCAAGGGCTTCGACGTAGTGCTGATCAAGCACTTCCTGCCCATGTTCGACAAGAGCGACGTGTTCAAGATCCTCGAAGGCGTCAACCGGTCGATGGACGCCGGCGGGCAGGTCCACCTCCTGGTACCGGTGTTCCCCGAGAACATCAAGGACACCGACAACTACACCGTTGACTTCTTCCCCTCCTTCTTCATCGGCTGCGCCATGGGGCAGGGCGGGGCGCAGAAGATGTCGACGTGGCAGAAGTGGCTGGAGGAATGCGGGTTCACCGTCACCAAGGCAATCGCAGAGGACCCCGCCGACATGCTGCCGCACGCTCTGCCCGTGGAGGCCGTCCTGTCCGCCACGAAGCGCGCCGGCTGAGCGCCTGACGGCCCGTCACGGCGCGTGGCGGCGGGAGCGGCCGGCCCGCAGGGCCCCGTGCCTGCCGGATCGTTTCTGTTCTTGAGCGGAACGGTCACCAGGGAGCCGGCGGCGCGTTCGGCGATCCACGGATACGGCGCTGCCGCCCGGACCGTTCGCGCTGCCGGGCGGTCCGGGCGGCATGCCGGCGGCAGCGGCCACCGCCCGCCGGCGGTACCCGGATCGCCGTATGACCCGCACGGCTTCACAGGAAACAGGAAAGGGGGCCCGGCCCATGAGCACGGATGCCTCGGCAAGGCCGAGTCCGCAGGAGTTCATCGACGCACGGCCCATGGGCCGCCGGCAGCGGCTCATCGTGAGGGTGGGCCTGCTCACGATGGTCGCCGAAGGACTGGACACCGCCATCGCCGGCTTCGTCTACCCCAGGATCAAGGAGGACTGGGGAGTCGGCGGCGGCGCGGTGACGGTGACCGTGACGCTGGGCGTCCTGGCGATGATCGTCGGCGGTGTGGCCGCCGGCCCGCTCGCCGACCGGTACGGGCGCAAGGTCGTCACCCTCGCGGGCATCGTCTGCTTCGGCCTGTGCACGGCCGCCATGGGATTCACCCAGGGCATCGGCCTGTTCGCCGGGCTGCGCACCGTGGCCTGCCTGGGGCTCGGCGCGGTGCTGCCGAGCATGATGGTGCTCATCGCGGACTGGATGCCCGCCGGGCGGCGGGTCCAGATGGTCGCGCTGGCCTTCGCCGGGGTGACGGCCGGTACCGCCGTCGGCGGGATCCTCGCCTCGGTCCTCGTGCCGGCGTTCGGCTGGCCCACGCTGCTGGTGGTGTGCGGGATCGCCCCGCTGCTGCTGATCCCGGCGATCGTCCGCGTCATCCCGGAGTCCGTCAGCGTGCTCGCCGCCCGCAAGCGGCCGCAAGAGGAACTGCGCGGCGTCCTGGAGGCCGTCGCCCCGGGCGAGGACCTGTCCCGGGTGGACTGGGACCACAGCGCGGAGCGCACGCGCGCACGGCCCACCCCGCGGGCCGTGCTGTCCCGGGGCGTCGCCCGCATGACGCTCCTGCTGTGGCTGTGCTTCTTCCTGGGGCAGGGGGTCGCGTTCGTGATCCTCACCTATCTGCCCGAACTGGCCGAGCGCGAGGGCCTGACGGAGGCGAAGGCCGCGGTGTCCGTCGCGGCCTTCGGATGGGGCGGTCTGATCGGACAGCTCTCGGTGTCCTTCGTCCTCAAGCGGTTCGACCGGTTCCGCGTCCTGGCCCTGCTGTGGGCGATGACCGCGGTGGGCCTCGGGGCGGCTGCCCTGGCCGCCGGCCGGTTCGCCGCGCTGCTCGTCACGGCGTTCCTGCTCGGGCTGTGCCTGCCGGCGGCCACCGCCGTACTCCAGGCGATCACCGCGGTCGCCTATCCGCCGGCCGTACGTGCCACCGCTGTGAGCTGGGCGAACAGCGCCGGTAAGGCGGGTCCGCTGGCCGGCGGTGTCAGCGGCGGCATCATGGTCGACGCGGGCTGGTCGCTGTCCAGCGTCCTGCTCGTCCTCACCCTCCCGGTCGTCCTGGCCCTGCTGGCCACGCTGAAGCTGCACGCCCGCGGCCGCGGACAGCCCAAGGAGGAACCGCACACCGTCGCACCCCGGCCGATCCCGGGCCTGGGCTCCGAGCAGCCGTGACCGCGCCGAGCCGGACCCGGACACCCCACCGCCGGACCCCGCCGCCCCTTACGGCACGCATCAGGCCGGGCGGGGGCGCAGCAGCCCCCAAGGATTGACATGCCTACGACACCCCAGCCATCTGGTAGCACCTGCTAAGTGACAGGCGCTATCATTTATCTATGGCTGTCAGAAATCGCTGTCCGGTGCCGGCCGGACCGGTCGGTGACCGGTGACCCGGTGTCCCCCCGCGGCAACGCCCCGCCGGCCACCGCTGACTGCCGGCGCGGCCCCCACCGCAGCACGAAGGCGCCGCCACCACCTGGCGTCCGGGCCCGCACCCCACCCACCCCTTCACCCGGCGGCCGGCCCCTCCCCAGCGCCGATGCCGCATGCCTTTTGAGAGGA
>NZ_JACBXC010000180.1 GCF_013870535.1 Streptomyces phytophilus
TACGGCCTCCTGGGAGCGGCGGCGCAACTCGGCGAGGTGGTCCTCGACTGCGGCGAAGCGGCCGGTGTCGAAGAGGCGGCCGAGCAGCCTGGCGCGGGCTTCGGCGTCGGCGCGCAGGAACCGCGCGAAGTCGCCCTGCGGGAGCAGCACGACCTGGCAGAACTGCTCGCGGGTCATGCCCAGCAGGCCGCCGATCTCCTCGCCGATCTCCTGGTGCGAGCGGCTGAGGCCGCGCCACTCGCCGGCCGCCGGGTCGCGCTCACGCAGCAGGCTGGTGGCCCGCTCCGTGGTGACGCCGGTCCCGTTGCGCTTGGGGCGGGGCTGGGAGGGCCTGCGGGTGACCTCCAGCCGGCGGCCGGCGACGGTGAAGTCGAGCGCGACCTCGGTGGGGGTGTGCGGCTCGGCGTGGTGGCTGCGCAGGGTGCCGCCCTGGCGCACGCCGGGGACACCGCCGTACAGCGCGTAGCAGACGGCGTCGAGGACGGAGGTCTTGCCGGCGCCGGTGGCGCCCTGGAGCAGGAAGATGCCGGCGCCGGACAGGGCGTCGAAGTCGACTTCCTGTGCACCGGCGAAGGGGCCGAAGGCGGCGACGGCGAGCCGGTGGAGCCTCACCGGGCGGTCTCCTCGCGCACGCCGGCGGCGCGCACGGCGTCGAACGCGGCGTGCAGCACGGCCCGTTCGTCCGCCGTGGCCGCCGATCCCGGTCTGACGTGCGCCACGAAGTCCTCGGCGATCTGCCGGTCGTCGCGGCCCCTGAGCCGGTCCGCGTACGACGCGGAGTCATCGGCGCCCTCGGCGGGCTCCGGCGCGAAGACCAGGCTGACGACGTGCGGGAAGCGCTCCGCGAGGCGGGCCATCGGCTCGTGCGGGCGGGCGGTGTCGGTGAGCGTGGCCTCGACCCAGGCGCCCTCCAGCGGTGTCAGGGCCGGGTCGGCGAGCAGGTCCGCCAGCCGGCCGTGCAGCCGCGCCAGCGGCCGCGGCACGGGCGCGTCGACGCGCTCGGCGGAGATGCCGCCGGTGGCGTCGAGGTCCACCAGCCACGTCGACTTGCGGTGGGCGGCTTCGGAGAAGGAGTACGCGAGGGGGGAGCCCGAGTAGCGCACGCGCTCGGCGAGGGTCTGGCAGCCGTGCAGGTGGCCCAGCGCAACGTAGTCGACGCCGGCGAAGACCGCGGCGGGCACGGAGGCGACGCCGCCGACGGTGATGTCCCGCTCGCTGTCGGAGGCCCGGCCGCCGGTGACGAAGGCGTGCGCGAGGACGACGGAGCGGGTGCCGGCCGGGCGGGCGGCGAGGTCGGCGCGCACCCGGTCCATGGCGGCCGAGAGCACCGCCGTGTGGCCGCCGCGGGGGGTGGCGAACTCCTCGCGCACCAGCGCCGGTTCGAGGTAGGGCAGCCCGTAGCACGCGACGTAGCCTGCGGCGTCCCGCAGCAGGACGGGCTCGCCGGCGCCCGCCGGGTCGGTGCGCAGGTGGACGCCCGCGCGGTCCAGCAGCCCGGCGCCGACGCCGAGCCGGCGCGCCGAGTCGTGGTTCCCGGAGATCATGACGACCGGCACCCTGAGCGCCCCGAGCCGGTGCAGCGTCCGGTCGAACAGCTCCACGGCGGCCAGCGGGGGCACCGCGCGGTCGTACACGTCCCCGGCGACGAGCACGGCCCCGACGCCGCGCTCGGCCACCACGGCGACGAGGTGGTCGAGGAACGCGGCTTGGGCGTCGAGCAGGCTCACCCGGTGGAACGAGCGGCCCAGGTGCCAGTCCGAGGTGTGCAGGAAGCGCATGGGGCCCGACTGTAGCGGCGGGGTACGACAGCCCGTGCGGTCCCGGCCGTCTCACCCGGTGCCGTACACCTCGCCGCCGGGCCGGAGTTCGGCGCCGCCGGCGGTGGCGTCGGCCAGCCAGGAGCCGAAGGCGTCCAGTTCGGCGGCGGGCACGGCGACCTCGATCTCGGCGTGCTCGCCGTACGCCACGCCGCGTACGTCGCGCCCGGCGGCGTGCAGGTGGCCGAGCACCTTGCCGGCCCGGCCGTGGTCGACGGTGACGGTGACCAGCCGCATCCGCAGCCGCGTCACCGTGCCGACGGCGTCCACGGCGGCGCCGACCGCACCGCCGTAGGCGCGGATGAGCCCGCCGGCGCCGAGCTTGGTGCCGCCGAAGTAGCGGGCGACGACGGCGACGACGTAGCGCAGCTCGCGGCGGAGCAGCAGTTGCAGCATCGGCAGCCCGGCGGTGCCGCCGGGCTCGCCGTCGTCGCCGGACTTCTGCACGCCGGCGTCGGCGCCGACGACGTACGCGAAGCAGTGGTGCGTGGCGTCGGGGTAGGCGGCGCGCACCCGGGCGAGGACGGCCTGCGCCTCCTCCTCGGTGGCGGCGGGGGCGAGGGTGCAGACGAACCGGGAGCGGTTCACCTCGGTCTCGTGCACGCCCTCGCGGGCGACGGTCAGATACCCCTCGCGCATCCCGCCACCCTAGGGCCTGTCGTTTGGATCTTCGCCGGGCTCGCGACGCCTGGGCCCGCACCTCGCCGCGTTGTCGTCGGTCAACGACGCTCCGCGTCGCCTCCCTCCTCCGCCTTGCGATGCACGGCACCAGCCGCCGCTCCCTGATCCGACAAGGCCCAAACGACAGACCATAGCGGCGCCCGCGCCTGGCCGCCGCGGGGAATCGGGGCCGGGTCGGCGGCGTTGTAGGGGCATGTACGCAGACCAGGAGACCATCCGCAGGATTCTGACCGCGACGGGCGACACCTGGGCGGTCGTCGGCCTGTCCGATAACTCCGCGCGCGCGGCCTACGGCGTGGCGCGGGTACTCCAGCGGTACGGCAAGCGGATCGTGCCCGTACACCCCAAGGCCGAGACGGTGCACGGCGAGCAGGGCTACGCGTCGCTCGCGGACATCCCGTTCCCCGTCGACGTGGTCGACGTCTTCGTCAACAGCGACCTGGCCGGCGGGGTGGCCGACGAGGCGGTCGCGAACGGCGCGAAGGCGGTCTGGTTCCAGCTCGACGTGATCGACGAGGACGCGTACGAGCGGGTCCGCGCGGCCGGTCTCGACATGGTGATGAACCGCTGCCCCGCCATCGAGATCCCCCTGCTCGACGACTGAGCGGAGACCGGCGGAGCGTCAGGCGCCGAGGCCGTCGAGGACCACGGCGCCGGGCAGTTCGGCCAGCGCCTTGCCGGGCACGATGAGCTTGCCGCGCCGTCGGCCGCTGCCCACGACCAGGTGCGGCGCGTCCGCGACCCGGGCGTCCACCAGCAACGGCCAGCCCTCCGGCAGCCCGATGGGGGTGATGCCCCCGTACTCCATGCCGGTCTCGGCGGTCGCGGCGCCGGCGGGCGCGAACGACGCCTTGCGCACCCCGAGATGGCGCCGGACGGTGCCGTTGACGTCGACGCGGGTGGTGGAGAGCACGACGCAGGCGGCGAGGGTGACGTTGCCCCCGCGCTTGCCGGCGACGACGACGCAGTTGGCGGAGCGCTCCAGCAGGTCCTGCCCGTACGTCTCGCAGAAGACGGCCGTGTCGGCGACCTCGGGGTCCGAGTCGACGTGCACCAGCTCGGCCGCGGGGACGGCGCCGTGCCAGCCGCGCAGGGCGGCGGCCACGGGGTCCGCGAGCAGGTCGAGGCGTTCCGTGGCGGGGGCGGCGTCGTCGAAGTCTCCGATGGGTGCGCGCATGTGCGCGACCCTAACCCGCCTCAGCGCGGAGGTGGTACCGCGACCGCCATCACCAGCTCCACGGGCTCCTGGCCTTCGTTGCGGTACGCGTGCGGGGCGCTCGCCTCGAAGCTGGCGGACGTGCCCGCCGGCACCGCGTGCGGCGTGCCGGCGACGTGGAGCGTCAGCTCGCCGGCGGTGACGTGCAGCAGCTCGGTGGTGCCCGCGGGGTGCGGGTCGGAGCTGCTGCCGTCGCCGGGCATGAGGCGCCAGGACCACATCTCGAACGGGCCGGGGTTCTGCGTGCCGACGAGCAGCCGGCTGGCGCTGCCCCGCTTGGTCGTCCACATCCGCACGGCCCGGTGCGGCGGCACGAGCTGCACCTCGGGGCCGTGCTCGTAGTCGAGCAGGGTCGTGATGCTGATGCCGAGTGCGTCGGCGAGCTTGACCGTGGTGCCGACGCTGGGGTTCGTACGCGCCTGCTCTATCTGGATGATCATCCCGCGGCTGACGCCGGAGCGGCCGGCCAGCGAGTCCAGGGTGAAGCCGCGCTCGTTGCGCCAGTGCTTGAGGTTGCGGGCGAGCGCGTGCGTGAGGACGTCGAAATCCGCCAAGGCTCCGTCCAACTCCGTCCAATATTTTGATGCGGTCGTCCAGTGCACTGAACTACACTGCGGGAAACCGCAGCGTTCATCACAGTGTACTCGGGGGGCTTCGTCGTGACCGCAGTATTCGCCTTGGCCACCAGCATCCTCTACGGGCTGGCCGACTTCGGCGGCGGGGTGCTGAGCCGGCGCACGCCGGCGCTCACCGTCGTCGTGCTCTCGCAGATCGCCGCGACGGTGGTGCTGGGCGCCGTGGTGGTGGCCACCGGCGCCTGGAGCGAGGCCGGCCCGCTGCTGTGGTTCGCGGTCGCGGCCGGCGTCGCCGGGCCGGTCGCGATGATCTGCTTCTACAGCGCGCTGGCCCGCGGGCCGATGGGCGTCGTCTCCCCGCTCGCCTCACTCGCCGTGCTGGTCCCGTTCGGCGTGGGCCTCGCGGCGTACGGGGAGCGGCCGGGCCCCGTGCAGTACGCGGGCGGGGTCGTCGCGCTGACCGGGGTGGTGCTGGCGTCCGGGCCGGTGCGCGGCGCGCCGGTGGCACGGCGGACGCTGGTGCTGACGCTGGGCGCGGCAGCGGGCTTCGGCGCGGTCTTCGCCTTCATCGCCGAGGCGTCCACGACGGTCACGGGGCTGTTCCTCGCGCTGTTCGTGCAGCGCGCGGTGAACGTGGCGGTGGGCGGTGCCGCGCTCTACGTGGCGGTGCGCAGGGGCAGCGCGGCCCTGCCGGAGGGCGGCTGGGGCACGATACGGACGGCGGCGCCGGGCCTGGTGTTCGTGGGCCTGGCGGACGTGGCCGCCAACGGGACGTACGCGATAGCCGCGCAGCACGGGCCGATGACCCTGGCGGCGGTGCTGTCCTCGCTCTATCCGGTCGTCACGGCTCTGGCGGCGCGGGGTGTGCTGCGGGAGAAGCTGCGCGCGGTGCAGGCCGCGGGCGCGGGTCTGGCGCTGGCGGGGACGGTGCTGCTGGCGTCGGGATGAGGCCGGGCCGCGGCACCGGGCGCGGCTCAGAAGTGGTTGCGGATCGTGTAGAGCAGCAGCCCGAAGGCGTGCAGGCCGAGTACGACGGCCAGGACGATGCGCAGCGTACGGTTCGTGATCAAGCGGCGCTCCTTCTCCCGGTCGGGCCGGTCGCGGTCATGTCGCCGCCTCCAGTGTGCCGGGCGGCGCCGGGCGCAGCGGCGGGTGCCAGCCGGACTCGGGGTTCCAGCGGCGTACGATCCGGGCGGGCGCTCCGGCGACGACCGCGTGGTCCGGCACCTCTCCGCGCACCACGGAACCGGCGGCGACGACCACGTTGCGGCCCAGCCGGGCGCCGGGCAGGACCACGGCCCCCACGCCCAGCCAGCTTCCCGAACCGATCTCCACCGGCGCCGAGCGCGGCCACTGCTCGCCGACCGGCTCGTGCGGGTCGTCGTAACTGTGGTTGATCGAGGTGATGTACACGTACGGCCCGCAGTACACCTTGTCGCCGAGGGTGACGGAGAGGTCGGCGATGACGTGGCTGCCCCTGCCCAGCACCACGCCGTCGCCCAGCCGCAGGGCCGCCTCCGGGCCGAGCGGGGCGCCGGGCGCGAGCCCGACGGTGAGCGTCACCTGCTCGCCGATGATGCAGTGCGCGCCCAACTCGATCCGGCCCTCGCCGAAGATCGTGCCCTGGGGGAAGGGAAGGACCGTCCCCTCGCCGATCCCGCGGAAGCGGTACGGGCCGGGCCGCCCGGCGCTCACCGCCCCCGTGCTCCGCACCCACCGCCAGCCCCGGTGCACGGCGCGCGAGAGCAGCCGGCTCGTCACGGAGTTGCGCTGCTGGTTCGGCACCCGGTCACCGTACCCCTCCCGCATCTCGCCTACGCTCTGACCGAGCACGGCCGCGGCCCCGGACGGCGACGGGCCGCCCGCGGCTCACCAGGACGTACGACGGCGGGCGGCCGGGGCCGCCGCGAGCACCGGGAGCGGACGACATGTCAGGACGGCCGGAGCCGCTGATCGCGGCGGTGGGCGGGCGCGAGCCCGCGGTGGACCCGAAGGCGTACGTGGCTCCGACGGCGGTGGTGCTCGGCGACGTGACCCTCGGCGCGGACTCCGGCGTCTGGTACCACGCGGTGCTGCGCGGCGACTGCGAGTCGATCTCCCTGGGCGCGGGCAGCAACGTGCAGGACAACTGCACGGTCCACTCCGACCCCGGCTTCCCCGTCGTCATCGGCGAACGCGTGACCGTCGGCCACAACGCCGTGGTGCACGGCTGCACCGTGGGCGACGACGTGCTCGTCGGCATGGGCGCGACCGTGCTCAACGGGGCCGTGATCGGCGCCGGTTCGCTGGTGGCCGCGCAGGCCCTGGTGCCGCAGGGCATGGAGGTGCCGCCGGGCTCCCTGGTCGCCGGGGTGCCCGCGAAGGTCAAGCGCCCGCTGACCGACGCCGAGCGCGAGCACATCCGCCTCAACGGCGCGGGCTACGTGGCCCTCGCGCAGGTGCACCGCGAGTCCCTGGGCGGCTCCGACACCTGAGCCGGGGACCCGCGGGACGAGGGCTGACGGGCCGGGGACGGCCCGCGGGCTCAGCCGTTGGGGCGCAGCGTCCACAGCACCGTCATCCGGCCGCTGACGGCGCCGTCCCCGCGGACGATGTCGACCTCGACCGGGAACTCCGGCCGCTTGCCGGCGTCGAGTTCGGCCACGACCTCGGCAACGGGCCGGCCGAGTCGCGCCTTGGCGGTGACATCGCCCCGGGCGACCTTCAGGAAGTCGATCTCGGCCCGCACCGGGAGCGGCACGGCCCGCTCCATCTGGTCGCCGAACGCGGCGAGCACGACGGCGCCGGTCGCCGACTCGGCGAGGGTGAACATCGCGCCCGCATGCGGGCCGCCGACGTGGTTCTGGTACTCCGGCCTGTCGGGGAGGCGGAGGGTGGCGGCCTCCGGCGTGATCTCCTCGTAGACGAGGCCGAGCGTGCGGACCATGGGGACCGATGCCTGCAGAAGCTCGCCCAGCGGCGGCATGGTGTCTGACATGCGCCCACGTTACCAATGGGTAATAAGTGTGGCCACTCCCCCTCGCCAGCTATGTTGTTCCGCATGTGGCCAGGACAGCAGCCCGGGGGCGAGCAGCACCAGCAGCAGCCGAACCCGTACCAGCAACAGCCCGCCCCTCACGGCCCGCAGGGCTACGACGGACAGCAGCAGTTCCAGCAGCAGGAGCAGTGGGGGCAGCCCGCGCAGCCCGGTGCGCCGGTCCCCGCGAAGAGCGGGACGACGCCCCGCGTCGCCGTCGCCATCATCGGCGCCGTCGCCGTG
>NZ_JACBXC010000181.1 GCF_013870535.1 Streptomyces phytophilus
ACCGCCCCGCCCCGCGCCCTGGCCCTGCACCTGCTGGCCGGCGCCGAGCCGGTCGTCACGGGCGCGGGCCGGGCCGCGATCACCCCCGCCGCGGGCCGCGGGTTGGAACTCACCTGGGACGCGGCGGCGTTCGACGCCGAGGTGGAGCCGGTCGCGCTCACCGACCCGGCTTTCACGAAGGTATGGGGTCCGGTCGTCCACCGGCTGGTCCTCACCGCCCGGCAACCGGCCGCCGCCCAGGGGCGGCACACGCTGACGGCGCGGCCGGCGGCGGAAACGTAAAAGTAGTTTCCCACCGTTCCGGGGGCGCGGCACCGTTGGAAAGGGCCGTGCGGAAATGCACCGGCCGGGGCCTCCGGCCAGTTCACGGGCCCGGCACCCGGACCCGCCCGTCGCCGACTACTTTTCCACCGCCGCATTCACTCCGGCCGGGCGGGCCGCGAGCGTTGACGTCGTACAAGCGCCTGGTTTTACTTGCTCGCGACCTGATCCGGTGACGCCGGACCGTCCCGGAGACGAGCCGCATTTCCTCAGCTCGACCCCCACCTGAGGAGTCCCGTGGAGACCATTCTGTCCAGACGCACGACCATAATCGCCGCCGCCGCGGCCGCCGGCGTGGCCCTGAACCGGAGCGCGGCCACGGCGGCGGTCCCCGGTGCGGCCGCCGACGGCGTACGCATCATGCCCCTGGGCGACTCCATCACCGACGGATACACGTTCTACCCCGGCAGCTACCGCGTCGAGCTGTGGCGGCGGCTGGCTGCCGACGGCCGCACCGCGGACTTCGTCGGCTCCCTGGCCAACGGCCCCGCGGAACTCGCCGACCGCGACCACGAGGGCCACACCGGCTGGCGCATCGACCAACTCGACGCGCATACCGATGCCTGGCTCCAGCAGAGCGATCCGCGTACGATCACGCTTCTCATAGGCACGAACGATCTGAACCAGAACCACGACATCGCGAATGCGCCCGCGCGGCTCTCCGCGCTGATCGACCGCGTTCGGGCGGCCAAGCCGCAGTGCGAACTGTTCGTGGGAACGGTCCCGCCCCAGTCCAGCGCCGGACTCGAAGAGCGCGTCAGGGCGTACAACGCGGAACTCCCCGGCGTCGTATCCCGGAAGGGACCGCACACCCATCTCGTGCCGATATACGACGCGCTGACCACCGCCGACCTCGGCGACGGCATTCATCCCACCGAGGCCGGCTACCGGAAAATGGCCGCGTTCTGGTACGACGCCCTCCGCGCGGTCCCCGATTCCCTCGTGCCGCTATCCGCGACGTCCGCGGACACGCGCACCACCCCCACCGACACCCCCACGAAGGAAGCAGTATGAGCCACAGAGGAAAGCACAGCCGCCGCACGTTCCTGGGCGGCGCAGGAGCGCTCGGCCTCGGTGCGGCGGGCGTCTGGGCCGGCACCGCCAACCTGACCGGTGCCGGCGCCGAGACACCGCGGGAGCAGCCCGGGGCGCGGGCGGGGGCCGCCGCGGTCGGCGGGGTCAGGGGCAAGGTGTACACCGGCTACCAGGGCTGGTTCGCGTGCGCCGGCGACGGCTCGCCGCTCGGCAACTGGACGCACTGGTCCGCGGGGTCGGCGCCGTCCCCCGGCAACCAGACCTTCGAGCTGTACCCCGACATCTCGGCGTACGCCGCGGGCTCCCTGCACCAGACCGGGTACGCGAACCTCGGCGACGGCCGGCCCGCCAAGCTCTTCGGCTCCCACACCACCGACGTCATCGACCAGCACTTCGACTGGATGAAGCAGCACGGCATCGACGGCGCCGCCCTCCAGCGCTTCGGCAGCGACGTCTCGGCCATCGGCCAGCCGCGACTGCGGCAGCGCAACGAGATCCAGAGCAAGGCCCGGGACGCCGCCGAGGCGCACGGCCGCGGCTTCTACGTCGAGTACGACGTCAGCGGCTTCACCGACGACAACCTGGTCGCCAACATCCAGAAGGACTGGACCGGCACCATCACCGGCTCGCTGGCCCTCACGGACTCCCCGTCGTACGCCCGCGAGGGCGACAAGCCGGTGGTCGAGCTGTGGGGCCTCGGCGTCCCCAACCGGGCCGGCACCCTCGAAGGCTGCCTGCAGATCATCAACTGGCTGAAGGACCAGGGCTGCTACGTCATCGGCGGCGTGCCGCGCGGCTGGCGCACCGACGCGAACGGCAAGCCCGGCTTCGCGCCGGTCTACGCCGCCCTCGACATGGTCTCCCCGTGGAACGTGGGCAACCGCGGCGTCGACCAGAAGCTCTTCGACGACGACTTCGCCCAGCTCAGCGGGAACGGCCAGGACTACCAGCCGGTGATCTACCCGGGGTTCGCCTGGTCCAACTGGAAGCCGGGGACGCCGCGCAACGAGATCCCGCGCAACGCCGGGGACTTCATGTGGCAGCAGGCCGTGGCCGTCGCCCGGTGCGGCACCGACTCCGCGTTCATCGCCATGTTCGACGAGTACGACGAGGCCACCGCCATCGCCCCGGCGGCGACGGACGCCTCGATGATTCCGGGGAACCAGTACTTCCTCACGCTGGACGCCGACGGCACCAAGGTCTCGTCCGACTTCTACCTCCGGCTCGCCGGCGCCGCCACCGAGATGATCAACGGCTCGGCGGAGATCAGCCCGACCGTCCCCGTCCCGCCCATGCCCTGACGGCCCGCGTACGGCGTACGGCGGGCGGCGGGCCGGGGGAGTCCGCCACCCGCCGTTCCGGGGCCGCGCAACCGCCGCGCAACCAGCGGAAACGCGCAAGACTGATATAGCTCGTCCAATCTGTATATTCCCTGACTTCGGTGCCTCGCAGATCCTGACCGTGCCCTGTCAAAATCTCGCTTCACCTGTTCACCCGACAGGGCCTCGCGTACGGAAATGGGGTACCACCCTTGCTCTCCAAGCTGTCCGTGAGAACCACCCTCGCCGCTTTCGCCCTCACCGGACTGGTCGCCACCGCGCCCTCGGCGGTGGCGACCAGCCAGGACGGGGCAGCAGAACCCGTCGCGGCACAGGCGTCCGCCAAGGCGCCGTCCGCCGGTGTCACCGTGAAGATGCCGGACAAGGTCGCCGACCGCCTCGGCACCGGCCGCAAAGCGCTGATCGACGCCGTGTCCGCCGACGTCCTCTCCCGGTCCCACGACGCCAAGGGCCTCGCTCCGGCGAAGGCTGTCGGCAGCCTCGCCGCCGAGGGCCGCAAGGTGGTCGTCGACGTGCGCACCGTCTCGGCCGGATGGGCCCGCGGTGTCGCGTACGTCGAAGCCTCGCGCGCGGCCCACGGCCAGCCGGAGGGCTGGCTCTACCTCGCCCACCGCGAGAACGGGCGCTGGGTCTCCGGTCTCGAAGGCGACCGCGAGTTCACCGCGCACGTGGCGACGTCACCGCTGGTCGGCAAGGCGGAGCGGAAGATCATGACGGACTACGCGCAGCGCGCGGCGGCCCCGGACAAGGCGGTGTCACCGACCGGGGCAACGGCCAACACCGGCGGGCTGCTGCTGCCCTGGATGCCCGACTACTACATGACCGTGACTGGCGGTCCGCACTCCCACACCGGCGGGTCCGGCTACTGGAGCAGCCTCGACTTCGCCGGCGGCAACGCCAGCGGGCGGGTCCGCTCGTCCCGTGAAGGCACGGCGACCTCCATGTGCGGTGCCGGCGGCGGCTGGACCAGGGTCATCCACCCCGGCGGCTTCTCGACGGACTACTACCACATGTTCAACACGACCTACTACAACGGGACGTCGGTCGGCCGCAGTGCCCTTCTCGGCACCATCGGCACCGACGTCTGCGCCGGCGGTTCGGCGACCGGCGCCCACGTGCACTGGAGCCTGCGCACGTACGACGCCAACCTCAACGGCCAGTACACCTGGCTGAACGGCCGCACCATCGGCGGCTGGACCTGGTCCAACGGCTCCGGCCAGTACACCGGCTGCGGCACCCGCCTCGGCTACTCCGGCTGCCCCGGCACGGCGATCTACAACCGCACCAGTTGAGACAGCCGCTCGGCAACCCGGCCCTGGAGCCTCCGTACCAGGCAGCGGCCGGTTTCCTATGATGGGTGATTCTTCGCGATGGTGCACCATCGCGAAGAATCACCTGCGGCGGCACGACGGACAACGAGGGAAGGCGCGGACATGGCTGCTTCCGACGCCGGCGGCGCGGGAGGCGCCGCCCGCGGGCTTATGCCCGGCCGACCCCGGCGGGGCACCGGCCGGGAGTCGTGGTGAGCGACACGTCCCCGCCGCCGCGCGCCGCGCTGCGGGAGCGGCTGTCGGCCGACCGCGTACGGACCCGGGCGCGGATCGCGTCGCTCTCCCGCGACTTCGACGCGATCGTCGAGGCTAACGCCCTGGTCGCGGTGGACGACGAGCACGACCCGGAGGGATCCAGCACCGCCTTCGAGCGCCAGCACGTGGCGGCGCTGCTCGCGCAGTCCCGTGCCCACCTGGAAGAGCTGGATGCGGCACTGGGCCGCTTGGACGACGACGAGTACGGCGTCTGCCGGGTGTGCGGCAAGGCGATCCCGGCCGAACGGCTGGAGATCCGCCCCGAGGCGACCACCTGCGTCCCCTGCGCCGACGCCGCCCGCCGCCGCGGCCGGTGACGGAGAACACCGCCGCGGTGCCGTCGCTCCTGCCGGAGCCGCCCGACCCGGCGGGCCCTCCGCAGCCCGGCCGCGAAACCTCCGCGTGTCTGCCCGGGACTCGGTCCCCGTATCGGATACCAACGGTGTGACAGACCGGTCGGCGAGTCGGTCCGACCGGACGAGGACCCGGGCAATCGGAGTGGACCGCGTGGCTATCACCGAACGACGTCTTTCCACCGCGGTGCTGGTGATCGGCACCGGGGGAGCCGGGCTGCGGGCGGCCATCGAGCTGGCCGAGGCCGGCGTCGACGTCCTCGCGGTCGGCAAGCGCCCCAGGGACGACGCGCATACCGTCCTTGCCGCCGGAGGGATCAACGCCGCCCTGGGCACCATGGATCCCGAGGACTCCTGGCAGCAGCACGCTGCCGACACGCTCAAGGAGGGCTATCTGCTCGCCGATGCGCGCACCGTCGAGATCGTCACCCGCGGCGCCGCCCGCGGCATCGACGACCTGGAGCGCTACGGCATGCAGTTCGCCAGGGAGTCGGACGGGCGCATCTCCCAGCGCTACTTCGGCGCCCACACGTTCCGGCGGACCGCCTTCGCCGGCGACTACACCGGCCTGGAGATCCAGCGCACGCTCGTCCGCCGCGCGGAGCAACTCGGCGTCCCCATGCTCGACGGGGTCTACATCACCCGGCTGCTGGTGCACGACGGCGCGGTCTTCGGCGCCTACGGCTTCGACCTCACGGACGGCACCCGCTGCCTCATCCACGCCGATGCCGTCATTCTGGCCGCGGGCGGCCACACCCGTATCTGGCGCCGCACCTCCTCGCGGCGGGACGAGAACACCGGGGACTCCTTCCGCCTCGCCGCGGAGGCCGGAGCGCGGCTGCGCGACCTGGAGCTGGTGCAGTTCCACCCCTCCGGCCTCATCGCGCCGGAGAACGCCGCCGGCACGCTGGTCAGCGAGGCGGCCCGCGGGGAGGGCGGAATCCTGCGCAACGCGGCCGGGGAGCGGTTCATGAACCGCTACGACCCCGACCGCATGGAGCTGTCCACCCGCGACCGCGTCGCCCTGGCCTCCTATACGGAGATCAAGGAGGGGCGGGGAACACCCAAGGGCGGGGTATGGCTCGACGTCACCCATCTGCCGCGGCAGACCGTCATGACGCGGCTGCCCCGGGTGTACCAACTGCTCATGGAGCTGCAGATGCTGGACATCACCCGGGAGCCGATCGAGATCGCGCCCACCGCGCACTACTCGATGGGCGGAGTGCTGGTGCGCCCCGAGGACCACGGCACCGACGTACGGGGGCTGTACGCCATCGGCGAGGCCGCCGGCGGGCTGCACGGCGCCAACCGGCTCGGCGGGAACAGCCTCATCGAACTGCTGGTACTCGGGCGCATCACCGGGCAGGCCGCCGCCGACTACTCGCTCTCGCTGACCGCCCAGCTCCGCTCCGCGTCCGCCGTCGCGCAGGCCCGCCAGGAGATCGACGACCTCCTCGCGGCGGACGGCCCGGAGAACGTACGAGCCCTCCAGCGCGCCCTCCGCGACACCATGACCGAGCACGCCGGAGTCGTACGCGACGAAGAAGGGCTGCGCGCGGGACTCGCCGAACTCGACGCGATCGAGGAGCGGATGCGGTCGGTCGGCGTCCATCCCGACATCGCCGGATACCAGGACCTCGCGCACGCCTTCGACCTGCGGTCCGCCGCCGTCGCGGCCCGCGCCACGCTCGAAGCGGCCCTGGAGCGGCGCGAGACCCGCGGCTGCCACAACCGCAGCGACTACCCGGACGCCGATCCGTCCCTCCGGGTGAACCTCGTGTGGTCCCCGGCGGAAGGCATCACCCGCGAGAGCGTCCCGGACATCCCCGAGGAGATCTCCTCCCTCATGCGGGAGGTCTCCACCCGCGGAAAACTCGTCGAGTAGGGGGACGCGTCCTTGCGGCGGTTCACGGCTCGGTCAGGCCGACCCTGATGGCGCAGCGGGTGGGTTCGAGGCGGTCGCGCAGGCCCAGCTTCTGGAGCACCTTGGCCCGGTGGCGTTCGATGGTCTTGATACTGATGACGAGCATGTCGGCGATCGCCTGCTTCGGCGACCACGGTCAGGTCCGGCTCGCCGTCGAGGATGAGCCGCAGGCCCAACCTGCCGGGCGGATGGTCCTCGTACATCGCGACATGAACGGACAAGGTCGCACAACTTAGCTCACTCGCCTACGAGTTGCCCTGCCCTGGTCCACCATGGCCATGCTGCCGGTCGGCACCCCGCCCACCCCTCTCCACCGGTTTCCGCGCCGGCGAAACGCCGATGGCCCGATCGCTAGGTGGAGGCGTGAAGAAAACCCATCCCGTACCCGACTACGTGGGCCGGATCCTCTCTCCTTCCGGGGTCCCCCAGGGCACCTGCTTCCAACTGGCGCCGGGATACCTGGTGACCGCCTGGCACGTCGCCCAGGGCACGCTGGCGCTCGGCGACGACGAGGTGCTGGCGGTCGACCGATTACGGGACCCCGGCGCCGACCGGATCACGGCGCGTGTCCTGGCCCAGGACCGGAAGGCGGATCTGGCGCTGCTGGAGGCCGACGCGGCGTTCCCCGGGAGCGCGCGGCTGCTGCGCGGCTCCCGGTCGGTCGCGTACGCAGAACCCGTGGCGGTGGTGGGCCACGCGCTGATGTACGAGGCCGCCGGCAAGCCGCCGGTCGTGTGGGTGGAGGCCCTCGGCGAGTGGCAGGGCGAGGTGCGCCGGTCCGACGGCGTCACCCTCGGGCGCGTCCACTCGCGGGACGTGCTGCCCGGCATGAGCGGCGCGCCCGTACGGCAGCGGAGCGACGGCAGCGTGGTCGGTGTCGTCTCCGCGCGCTACAACACCGCCGACGGCTGGCTCGCCAACAGCGTCTGGGCGGGGCGCGTCGACGACTTGCGCGCCCTCTGC
>NZ_JACBXC010000182.1 GCF_013870535.1 Streptomyces phytophilus
GCCGGCCCAGAAACGCACCGTCGCCGCCGTCCGCCGGGGCGGGCGCGAGGGCCCGGACCATGGCGCGGGCGGCGGCCTTGCGGCTGTCCAGCGGCACGTCGGCGCGTACGGCGACGGCCTGGACGCCGAAGGAGGGGAACGTGAGCCGGGGCCAGCCGCGCTTGCGGGCGTGCAGGTCGAAGACCAGCTCGGCGAGGACGTCGAAGCAGGTGGCGCCGCGCCGGCGGTGCACGGCGACGTCCTGGAGGGAGGCGGGGACGTCGTCCCAGGCGGTCCGCAAGTGCCGCAGCAGGGTGCTCTTGCCGCTGCCGCGCGGCCCGAGCACGAGGGTCACCGGCTGCTGCTCGTCGACGGGCGCGGGGTACGTCAGCCGCAGGAACGCGGGCCGGAAGCGCCGCCGCAGCGCGGCGCCCACGTACTCCGTCACGACCCGGTCGCGCCGGGAGCGCCCCTCCCACCCCTGGCCCATGCGGCAGCTCCTCGTCGCCGTCGACGCTGACGGGGCACCAGGTTATGGGAACGCGCCCGGCCGCGAAGGTCAGTTACCGGGCAGAGGCGGCGGGTCCTCGTCCGCCGGCGGGCCGTCCGGTGGCTTCGCGGCCCGTGCCCGGCGCAGGCTGATCACCAGGTACGCGACGAGAACCACCAGCAGCGCGCCGCCGCCGGCGTACCAGCCCCAGGCCGGACCGCCGTCCTCGCTCCTGGTGTAGGTCTTGAGTTTCGGCTCGGCGTCGGGGTCGGTGGGGTCGGCGTTGGCGATCACTTCGTCACCGGGCTCGACGTCGCCGCTCTCGTCGACGAGGGTCTGCATGTCCGGGTAGGTCGCCCCGGTCCTGTCGATGAGGGTGCAGTCGTCCGACGGCGGGCACGCGACGATCACCAGCAGGTCCTCCTTCTTCCCGCCGTCGGCGGGGAGGCGGAACGCGTTGTGCGTGTAGACCTCTCCGTTCTTCCCCGCGATACGTTGCACCTTGTCGGTGACGGCGTCGGGAGAGAGTTCCCCGGCCGGCGACGACGAGCCGCACGCCGCCGCGGCCGCCGCGCAGAGGACCACGGCCGCCAGCCGGCCCAACGCCCCTCGCACGGTCATGCGTTCACCCACGGTCCCTCCACCCTGCCGGGCTCCGTGGCCCAACGCCGGTGGCCAGGGAGGCTACTACCCCGCCCGGCCCGGCGGGAGGCCATGGCCTGATTCGGGCGGCTGCGCACGGGAGTTAGGTTAGGTTAGCCTAATCTGCGCCGCCGGTCCCTTCCGCACGCGGGGACGCGGCGACCCCGCACCCGCCAGGAAAGTGAGCAGACGTGACCACGGAACCGACCACGCAGACGGAGGAGCCGGCCGCCGAGGCAGCCGAGCCGTTCCGCTTCTTCCGCCTCGACGTCGCCCGCACCGAGCGGCTCAGCCCCACCCTCCTGCGCATCACCTTCGGCGACGACGGCGCCGGCGGCCCCGGCAGCCTCGACGGCTTCGCCTCCGGCGGCCGCGACCAGAGCCTGTCGCTGTTCCTGCCCCACCCCGGCCAGGCGGAGCCTCTGATGCCCACGGGCCCGGACTGGTTCGAGGAGTACCGCGCGCTCGACCCCGGCGTACGGGCCGTGCTGCGCTCGTACACGGTGCGCTCACAGCGCCCCGGCGAGGTCGACATCGACTTCGTGCTGCACACCGACCCGGCGGGCCCCGCCGCGCAGTGGGCGGGCGAGGCCGAGCCCGGCGACTGGATCATCGCGCTGGGCCCGGCCGTGCCGGACAACACCGCCGTGCGCTTCCGGCTGCCCGAGGGCACGGACCACGTCGTCGTGGCCGCCGATGAGACCGCGCTGCCGGCCGCCGCGGCGATCCTGGAGTCGCTCCCGGCCGGGCTGCCGGTGCAGGCGTGGATCCGGGTGCCGCACGCCGACGACGCGATCAGGCTGCACACCGCCGCGGACGCCGACGTCACCTGGCTCACCGGCCCCACCGCCGGTGTGGTCGACGCGCTGCGCGCCGCGGAGCTGCCCGCGGGGACGCCGTACGCCTGGCTCGCGGGCGAGGCGGGGATGGTGCGGGAGCTGCGCCGGCAGCTCGTACGGGAGCGGGGGTTCGACCGCCGCACGGTCGCCTTCACCGGCTACTGGCGCCGCGGCGCCTCCGAGGACCAGTTCCGCTACGAGGGCGAGCCGGAGGCCGACGACGGCGCGGCCGCGGCGGGGTGAGCCGGCGGAGGGTGGCCGAAACGACGGGGGTGAGGGCCCTAGGACCAATTACTTAGGTTAGGCTTCCCTAAGTTTCTGGCCCCCGTCGTGAGGACAGCATCCATGAGGTCCCACCTGCTCAACGACCGCACCGCCGGCACCTACCGCCGTACGGTCACCGCAGGCGTCGAGCACATCGCGGCCCGACTGGCCCATGCAGACCGCCCGTTCACGGGCATCGCACCCCCCGCCCTCGCCCCGGTCGTCGACGCCGTCGACCTCGACCACCCCCTCGGCGACGCCGATGCCGCGCTGGCCGAACTGGACCGGCTCTACCTGCGCGACGCCGTCTACTTCCACCACCCGCGCTACCTCGCCCACCTCAACTGCCCCGTCGTCATCCCCGCGGTGCTCGGCGAGGCGGTGCTCTCCGCCGTCAACTCCTCCCTGGACACCTGGGACCAGTCCGCCGGCGCCACCCTCATCGAGCGCCGCCTCGTCGACTGGACCGCGGCCCGCATCGGCCTCGGCCCGGCCGCGGACGGCGTGTTCACCTCCGGCGGCACGCAGTCCAACCTGCACGCGCTGCTGCTCGCCCGCGAGGAGGCGTGCGACGGCGTACGCAAGGAGCACGGCGCGGATCTGCGCACCGCCGAGATCCTGCCCCGGCTCCGTATCCTCGCCTCCGCGCACGGCCACTTCAGCGTCCGCAAGTCCGCCTCGCTGCTCGGCCTCGGCGAGGAGGCCGTCGTCGAGGTGCCGTGCGACGCGGAGCGCCGGATGCGGCCCGCGGCGCTGGCCGCGGCGCTCGCGGACCTCCAGCGCGACGGCCTCGTCCCCATGGCCGTCGTCGCCACCGCCGGCACCACCGACTTCGGCAGCGTCGACCCGCTGGCGCAGATCGCCGAGCTGTGCGCCGGGTACGGCGTGTGGCTGCACGTGGACGCGGCGTACGGCTGCGGGCTGCTGGTCTCGGGCCGCCGCAGGCACCTGCTCGCGGGCATCGAGCGCGCCGACTCGGTGACCGTCGACTTCCACAAGTCCTTCTTCCAGCCGGTCAGCTCCTCGGCCGTGCTGGTACGGGACCGGGCGGCCCTGCGGCACGCGACGTACCACGCCGACTACCTCAACCCCGAGCGCATGGCCGCCGAGCAGATCCCCAACCAGGTCGACAAGTCGCTCCAGACCACCCGCAGGTTCGACGCGCTCAAGCTGTGGCTGACGCTGCGCGTCATGGGCGCCGACGGCGTCGGCGCGCTCTTCGACGAGGTCTGCGACCTCGCCGGGGCCGGGTGGCGGCTGCTGGACGAGGACCCCCGCTTCGAGGTCGTCGTCCGGCCGCAGCTCTCGACGCTGGTCTTCCGCTACGTCCCGCGCGGGGCCCGGCCCGACCCCGCCCTCGTCGACGCCGCCAACCTGCACGCCCGCGAACGGCTGGCCGCCTCCGGCGCCGCGATGGTCGCGGGCACCAAGGTCGACGGCCGGCACTACCTGAAGTTCACGCTGCTCAACCCCGAGACCACCACCGAGGACCTGGCCGCCGTCCTCGACCTCATAGCCGCGCACGCCGCCGACCACACCGGAGAATCCCTTGTCCCCGACGTCCCCGCACCCTCCACGGCCTCACCGGTCCAGGCAGCCCAGGCAGCCCCGGCAGTCCCCGCCCGCTGAGCACCGCGTCCACGACTTCGTCGCCGTCGGCCTCGGCCCGTTCAACCTGGGCCTGGCCTGCCTGACCGAGCCGGTCGACGGCCTCGACGGCGTCTTCCTGGAGCGCAAGCCCGACTTCGACTGGCACTCCGGGATGTTCATCGAAGGCAGCACGCTCCAGACGCCGTTCATGTCGGACCTGGTCACGCTGGCCGACCCCACGTCCCCGTACTCCTTCCTCAACTACCTGAAGGAGACCGGGCGGCTGTACTCCTTCTACATCCGCGAGAGCTTCTATCCGCTGCGCGAGGAGTTCAACGACTACTGCCGCTGGGCCGCCGCGAAACTCCCCTCGGTCCGCTTCGGCGAGGAGGTCACGGCCGTCGAACGGGACGCGGCGGACGGCACGTACACCGTCCGCACCCCGCGCGGCACCTACCGCGGGCGCCGCCTCGTCCTGGGCACCGGCACCCCGCCGTACGTGCCCGAGCCCTGCCGGGGCCTCGGCGGCGACGTCCTCCACAACAGCCGGTACCTGGAGCACCGCGAGCGGCTGCGCGCCAAGGAGTCGGTCACGGTCGTCGGCAGCGGGCAGAGCGCCGCCGAGGTCTACTACGACCTGCTCCAGGACCTGACACCCGACGGCTACCAGCTCACCTGGGTGACCCGCTCCCCGCGGTTCTTCCCGCTGGAGTACACCAAGCTCACGCTGGAGATGACCTCGCCCGAGTACGTCGACTACTTCCACGCGCTGCCGCCGCCCGTCCGCGACCGCCTCGGCCCCGCGCAGAAGAGCCTGTACAAAGGCATCAACACCGAGCTGATCGACGCCATCTTCGACCTGCTGTACGTCAAGTCCCGCCGCGGCCCGGTGCCGACGCGGCTGCTCACCAACACCGCGCTGGTCTCCGCCGGGTACGCGGACGGTACGTACACCCTGGGGCTGCGCCACGAGGAGCAGGGCCGGGACTTCGACCTGGCCACCCAGGGGCTGGTGCTGGCCACCGGCTACCGCTACGCCGAGCCGCCCTTCCTGGCCGGCATCGCCGACCGCCTCGCGCACGACGGGCAGGGACGCTTCGCGGTCGCCCGCAACTACACCGTCGACCACGCGGGCCGCGAGGTCTACGTCCAGAACGCCGAGCTGCACACCCACGGCTTCGCCGCGCCCGACCTCGGCATGGCCGCGTACCGCAACTCGTGCATCATCCGCGAGATGACCGGCCGCGAGGTCTACCCGGTCGAGAAGTCCATCGCCTTCCAGGAGTTCGGAGCGCCGGTCTGATGAAGCTCACCCTCCGCCCCCTGGACCCGGTCCTGGACGCGCCGCTGCTGCACACCTGGGTCACCCATCCGAAGGCCGCGTTCTGGCTGATGCAGGGCTGCACGCCGGAAGAGGTCGAGAAGGAGTACGCGCGGATCGCCGCCGACCCGCACCACGACGCCGTCCTCGGCCTCGCCGACGGCACCCCCGCCTTCCTCGCCGAACGCTACGACCCGGCGCACCGCGAGCTGACCGGCGTCTACGACGCCGAGGCCGGCGACGTCGGGATGCACTTCCTCACCGCCCCCGCCGACACCCCCGTGCACGGCTTCACCCGGGCGGTGATCACGGCGGTGATGGAGTGGCTGTTCGCCGACCCGGCGGTGCGCCGGGTCGTGGTCGAACCCGACGCGCGCAACACGGCGGTGCACGCGCTGAACGAGGCCGTGGGCTTCCGGGTGGCGCGCCGGGTACGGATGCCGGGGCCCCCGGAGAAGGAAGCCCTGCTGAGCTTCTGCACCCGCGAGCAGTTCGCGGCCGCGCGAGCGGCGGCGCCCCCCGACGCCACCGGGCACCTCACGCCCGACCGCTGGGCGGAGGCGACCCGCCGGCTGCTGGCCAAGGCCATCGGGGAGTTCACCCACGAGCGGCTGCTGACGCCCGAGCCGCGGGGGGTCGGCTCGTACGCGCTGCGGGCGGGGGACACCGAGTACCGCTTCGAGGCCCGGCGCTACGCGCTGGACCACTGGCGCGTCGACCCGCGCACCGTCACCCGCCACGCCCCCGGCGACCCGCCGGCGGGCTCGGCGCCCGACGCGCTGCGGTTCTTCGCCGAACTCCGCGAGCCGCTGGGGCTGAGCGCCGAGGTGCTGCCCGTGTACCTGGAGGAGATCACCTCCACGCTGGCGAGCACCGCGTACAAGCTCACCGGCCCCGAGGACGCGGACCTCGCGACCGCGGACTTCCAGCGGATCGAGGCGGGGATGACGGAGGGCCACCCCTGCTTCGTCGCCAACAACGGCCGCCTGGGCCTGGGCACTGCGGACTACCGCGCGTACGCCCCCGAGACCGGCGCCCGCACCCGCCTCGTCTGGCTCGGCGCCCACCGCGACCGGGCGGCGTTCACCTGCGCCGCCGACCTCGACTACGGCACGCTGCTGCGCACGGAGCTGGACCCCGCCGTGCTCGCCGGCTTCGCCGCCCGCCTCCGGGGCCTGGGCCTCGACCCGGACGACTTCCTGCTGATGCCCGCGCACCCCTGGCAGTGGGAGCACAAGCTGTCGGTCACCTTCGCGGGCGAGGTCGCCGCCCGCCGGCTGGTGTACCTCGGCGAGAGCGCGGACACGTACCAGCCGCAGCAGTCGATACGCACCTTCTTCAACACCTCCGCGCCCCGGCGGCACTACGTCAAGACCGCGCTGTCCGTGCTCAACATGGGCTTCATGCGCGGCCTCTCGGCCGCGTACATGGAGGCCACACCGGCGATCAACGACTGGGTCGCGGGGCTGGTCGACCAGGACGAGGTACTGCGCGGCACCGGCCTGGTGATCCTGCGCGAGCTGGCCGCGGTCGGCTACCGCCACGAGGCGTACGAGGCCGCCACCGCCCCCGGCTCGCCGTACCGCAAGATGCTGGCCGCGCTGTGGCGGGAGAGCCCGGTGCCGCGGCTCGCCGAGGGCGAGCGCCTGGCGACGATGGCGGCGCTGCTGCACACCGACCGCGCGGGCCGGCCGCTGGCGGCGGCGCTGATCGAGGGCTCGGGGCTGGCGCCGGAGGTGTGGCTGCGGCGGTACCTGGACGCGTACCTGACGCCGCTGCTGCACGCCTTCTACGCGTACGGGCTGGCGTTCATGCCGCACGGCGAGAACGTCATCCTCGTCCTCGACGAGGCGGGGGCGGTGCGGCGCGCGCTGTTCAAGGACATCGCGGAGGAGGTCGTGGTCATGGACCCGGACCTGCCGCTGCCGCCGGCGGCGGAGCGCATCCGCGCGGAGGTCCCCGACGACATGCAGCTGCTGTCCGTCTTCACGGACGTCTTCGACTGCTTCTTCCGCTTCCTGGCACCGCTGCTGGACGAGGCGGGGGTGCTGGGCGAGGAGGACTTCTGGCGCACGGTCGCGGAGTGCGCGCGGGACTACCGGGCGGCGGTGCCGGACCTGGCGGACCGGTTCGAGCGGCACGACCTGTTCGCGCCGGAGTTCGCGCTGTCGTGCCTCAACAGGCTGCAGCTGCGGGACAACAGGCAGATGGTCGACCTGACGGACCCGTCGGCGGCACTGCAGCTGGTGGGCACGCTGCGAAACCCGCTGGCGCCGTACGCGGGGAGGTAGCACCGGGATCCGCCGCGCACCCGCCCTAGGGTAGGCCGCCCCGCCGACAACGCCGGGCGACCGCCCGCGACGTCGAGGCACTTGCCC
>NZ_JACBXC010000183.1 GCF_013870535.1 Streptomyces phytophilus
CGGTGCATCGGTCGTCGTCCGGATGTCGCCGGGCGGGGTCAGGACCGCGGGCGGAGCGGGCTGTGCCGGTGGGCCAGTGCCTCGTACGAGGCGGCGAGCGCCGGTGCGGCACGCTCGTACGTCCGCTGGGCCACGCCTATGAACAGGCAGTCCACGACCAGCAGCTGGCCCGTCCTGCTGGACATGGCCGCCGGCCGCAGCTCGCTCTCGCGACCCGTGGACGTGGTGAGTATGTGGTCGGCGTACGACGCGACGGGGCCGTCCGGGCGGCCGGTGATGGCCACCGTCGTCGCCCCGTGGTCGAACGCGACCCGCAGCGGCTCTATGACGTCGACCGTGCGGCCCGAGTGCGTGATGGCGATGGCCACGTCGCCCGCGCGCAGTTGGACGGCGTTGGTCACGGCCAGGTGCGGGTCGGGCGAGGCGTGCGCCACGACACCGATCCGCAGCAGCTTTTGGACCAGGTCCTGGCCCACGAGGTTGGAGGCCCCGATGCCGTACACATCGATGCGCCGGGCGGTGGCCATGGCGGCGATCGCCGCCTCCAACTGCACGGGGTCGAGACCGACCGCGGTGTCCGCCAGCGCCTGCTGCTCGTCGCGCGCGAGCTTGGCGATGACGTCGGCCATCGAGTCGTCCACCGCTATGTCGGCGGTGACCGAAGGCGCCCGCCCGGCCTCCTGCTGCGCCGCCGCGGCGGCGAGGGCCAGCCGGAGGTCGCGATACCCGGGATAGCCGAGCAGCCGCGCCGTCCGCACGACGGTGGCCTCCGACGTACCGGTGCGCTCCGCGAGGCCCGTGACGGTGAGCGCGGCACAGCCGGCCGGGTCCCCGGCGACGGCCTCGGCGACGCGCTGCATGGAGCGCGTCATGGACGGCGCGACCGTGCGCACCTTGGCCGCGAGGGCGGCGGGCGCGGGCGGCGCGGGCCCGGTCGGAGTGTCGGGTGTGAAAGTTTCCTTCACGCTGTAGCTCACAGACGAAAGATATTTTCGCGGGAGAGGGCGAGTCAACCCCCCGCGTCGGGCCTGTGGAAAACCCCGGGACGGGGTCGTGCGCCCGCCGGGACGGCCGGGCGCCCGGCCTCGCCGGCGCCGGTTGCGGGAGACTGAATGTATGAAGCACCAAGGGCTGGAGCAGGCGCTGCACCGCGCCCGTGCGCTGATCCTCGCCGACCTCAGCGCCGCCGACGTGGCCGAACCGGACGTGGTCACCTTCGTCGAGGACGCGGTGGTCCACCGCCGCTGGTGGGTGGAGCAGTGGCCGGAGGGCGTGGCGTACCTGGACGGCCTGGTGGCCCAGGACGTCCAGGACGCGCTGCTGGAGAAGTACGGCAGGTGGCCGCTGTGCCCCGTCTGCGACGACGTCGACTCGGCGGGCCCGCACGCGCTGGACATCGAACCTGAGCTGGGCCCGGACCCGCGGTGGGTCTGCGGCCGGACGGGCGCGGTGGTGGCCCGGGTGGGCAGCCTGGGCGCGGGCGTCACCGGCGGAGCCGGCGGCTCGGGCGGTGCGGGCGGTGGGGGCGGCTCGGGCGGTGCGGAGTGACGATCTACGTGGACCCGCCGACGTGGCCCGGCCACGGGCGGATGTGGTCGCACCTGGTGAGCGACGTCTCGTACGAGGAGTTGCACGCGTTCGCGGAGTCGATGGGGGTGCCGCGGCGGGCGTTCGACGGGGATCACTACGACCTCCCGTCGGCGCGGTACGAGGACGCCGTGGCGCGCGGGGCGGTGCAGGTGGGCTCGAAGGAACTGCTGCGGAGGCTGGTGGACGGGGGTCTGCGACGCCGGGGGAGGAGGACAGGGACGGGGTGATCCGCGCGACCGCGGAGAGCACTATCGACCTGCGGATTTTCCCCGTACCGTGGCGATCGTAGGAATGTTCCCCTCCCGCCTTGGTGTTTCCCTCCTCATGTCCCCGACCGCTCCCCGGGCCGGAGCCCGCCTCCCCGTCGCCGTGTACGTCCTCGGCGTCGCCGTCTTCGCCCTCGGGACGTCGGAGTTCATGCTCTCCGGGCTCCTCCCCGAGATAGCCGACGACCTCGGCGTCTCCATACCCCGCGCCGGACTCCTCATCTCCGCGTTCGCCGTCGGCATGGTCGTCGGCGCGCCGACCCTCGCCGCCGCCACCCTCCGCCTGCCCCGCCGCACCACCCTCGTCGGGCTGCTCGTCGTCTTCGGCGCCGGCCACATCGTGGGGGCGGTCTCCAGCTCCTACGGCGTCCTCTTCGCCACCCGCATCGTCAGCGCCCTCGCCTGCGCCGGGTTCTGGGCCGTCGGTGCCGCCGTTGCCATCGCGACCGTTCCGACCGGGGCCCGCGCCCGGGCGATGGCGGTCATGGTCGGCGGGCTCAGCATCGCGAACGTCGCCGGGGTGCCCGGCGGGGCGCTGCTCGGGCAGCACTTCGGCTGGCGCTCCGCGTTCTGGGCCGTGACGCTGATGACCGCGGTCGCCCTCGTCGGGGTGGTGACGCTCGTACCCGGTGGCAAGCCGGGAGACGCCGAGCCGCCGCGGCTGCGCGAGGAGTTGCGCATCTACCGCGACGGACAGGTGTGGCTCGCCATGGCCACGATCGCCCTCTTCGCGGGTGCGACGTTCTCCTTCTTCTCCTACCTCGCGCCCCTCCTCACCGACGTCGCCGGCCTCGGCGACGGCTGGGTGCCGACCGTGCTGGCGCTCTTCGGCGCCGGGGCGTTCCTCGGCACGATCGTCGGCGGGCGGATGGCGGACCGGTACCGCTTCGGCACCATGTACGTCGGGCTGTCCGCGACCGCCGCCGTACTGGTGGCGTGCGCGCTGCTCGCCGAGTACCCGGTGGCGATCGTGACCCTGTCCATCCTCCTCGGCGCCACCGCCTTCACCACCGCGCCCGCGCTCAACGCCCGGATCTTCGACGTCGCCGGCGCCGCCCAGGGCCTCGCCGGCGCGACCGCCACCTCCTCGTTCAACATCGGCAACACCGTGGGCCCGTGGCTCGGCGGCCTCGTCATCAGCGCCGGCCTCGGGTACGCCGCCACCGCGTGGACCGGCGCCGTGCTGGCGGTGGGCACGGTGGCGATGACGGTGGTCGCGGGCAGGTCGGCGGCGCGGCGGACGAGGCTGGTGGCGCGCGGCGGTGAGCCGGCGGCGGAGGGCGCGGTGAAAGCGGCGGGGTAGCCGCGGGACAGCCGCGGCTGTCACTGCCGTGTGGTTGTCTGCTGTCGAGGGACAGGGGAGGGGCGACGCATGCTCGCGGAGACGGCGGCATTACGGCTGGGGACGATCGTGGCGAACGCCGCGGGCAAGCTGTGGCTCCGCGGCAAGCAGCGCGATCAGGAACGTCTGCTGTCCATGGAGGAGCTGGTACGCGTCCGGGTCCCGGGCGTGCGCCTCCAGCGCGAGGTCAGGCAGCAGTTCGAGCAGATCACCAACGCGGTGTACGACCGCCTCGACCCGTACCTGACCCACGCCTTCGACCGCCTGGAGCCCGGCGGCCGACAGGCCGTCATCGACGCCGTCGCCGACACCTTCGCCCGCGCGGACCTCTCCGACGACGCCCTCCTCGCCGCCGACGCCCAGCCCGCCGAACTGGTCCGCCGCATCACCGCCTCCGTGCGCCCGCCGACCGGCCTCGGCGAGACGGAGGCGCGGCTGCACGAGGCGCTGTTCGCCGAGTGCGTCGCGTACTACGTACGCATCGTGCGCAGCCTCCCCGTCTTCGAGGAGCGCGCCGCCGCCGAGCTGCTGGCCCGTACCTCCACGCTGGGCGCCGAGGTCGCGCGGATCCTGGAACGCCTGCCGGACCGCTCGCTGTTCGCGCCGGACGGCTCGGACCTCGACACCGACTTCCGCCGCACGTACCTGGAGCTGGTCAGCCGGCAGCTCGACGAGGTGGAGCTGTTCCGCGGCACCTCCGACCAGGCGAGCCCGCAGCGCGTCCGGCTGTCCGTCGCGTACGTCAGCCTCCGGACGACCGGGGGCGACGCGCAGCGGCGGCGCGGCATCCGGAGCCCGCGGCAGCTCAGGCCCGACATGAGCGACTGGGAGGAAGGCGGACAAGAAGCCTCCGGCATGCGCGTCGAGGCGGCGCTGAGAGGCGCCTCCCGCGTGCTGCTGCGGGGCGAGGCCGGCTCCGGCAAGACGACCCTGCTGCGCTGGCTGGCGATCACGGCGGCGCGCGGGGGCTTCACGGACGAACTGGCGGAGTGGAACGGCCTCACGCCGGTCTTCGTCAAGCTCCGCGACTACACCGGCCGCAAGCCCCCGAACCCGGAGGCGATGCTCGACGGCGTCGCGGGCCCGATCACCGGGGTCATGCCGCGGGGGTGGGTGGAGCGCCAACTCGCCGCGGGCAACGCGCTGCTCCTGATCGACGGCGTGGACGAGCTCCTCCACCGCGAACGCCAGGAGGTACGCGACTGGCTGCGCCGCCTCCTCGGCCAGTACGAGGCCGTCCGGGTCGTCGTCACCTCCCGCCCCGCCGCGGCCGGCGCGGACTGGCTCCGCCGCGAGGACTTCACCGCGCTCCACCTGGACCGCATGACGCCGCCCGACCTGGCGGCCTTCGTACGCCGGTGGCACCAGGCCGTACGCGAACTGTGCGGGGAACTGCCCTGCGCGGTGGACGACATCCCGCGGTACGAGCAGTCCCTCCTCACCGGCCTCAAGGACCGCGCGCATCTGCAGTCCCTGGCGAGCACGCCGCTGCTGGCGGCCATGCTCTGCGCGATGCACCTCAACAGAGGCCGCCATCTGCCGCAGGACCGGATGGAGTTGTACCGCAACGCGCTGCACACCCTGGTCCACGACCGGGATGCGGACCGGAGGGTGCCGAGCGCGGCGGACAGCAGGCTCAGCCTCGGGGACAAGCTCGTCATCCTGCGGGACCTCGCGTGGCGGCTGTCCGACAACAACAGAACCGAGATCGACGCGCAGCGGGCCGCCGGATACGTCACCGCGAAGCTGAGGGGGATGCGCCACCTGGACGTGCTGGACGGCGCCCCGGTGCTGGGGCAGCTCCGGCAGCGCTCCGGCGTCCTCCGGTCGCCCGCCGAGGACCGCATCGACTTCGTACACCGGACCTTTCAGGAGTACCTCGCCGCAGAGGAGGCGGCGGAGGAGGACCACATCGGGAACCTGATCGAGCGGGCACACCTCGACCTGTGGCGAGAGACGATCATCATGACCGCGGGCCACGCGAATGCGCGGCAGCGGGAGGAACTGCTCGGCGGCATCCTGGACCGTGCGGGCGAAGAGCCCCGGCACGCCCGCACGCTGCGGCTGCTGGCGGCGGCGTGCCAGGAGACACTGCCTGCCGTGTCGGACGGGCTCGCGGAACGGCTGGACGACGCGGTGAAGAAGCTGTTCCCGGCGAAGCGGAAGACCGATCCGCCCGCGCTGGCCGCGGTGGGGCCGACCTTGCTGCGGTGGCTGCCGCGGTCACTTGAGGAACTGTCCGAGCCGGCCGCGGCGCGTACGGTACGGACCGCGGCGCTGATCGGGGGCGAGAAGGCCCTGGACCTGCTGGCGGGCTACGTGGGGGACGAGCGCGAGGAAGTCGTCAACGAACTCATCAAGGCGTGGAACTACTTCGACGCGGACGTCTACGCCGACCGCGTCCTGTGCCGGCTGCCGCTGGCCGGAAACCTGGTGGCCATCAACCACCCCGGCCAGATGCGCGCGGCGGCCCGGTTGCGCGAGCTGACGGGCGTCTCCGTGCTCTATCCCCTGCACGGGCTGGAGGTGCTGGCCGACCTCCCGCCCCTGCGGATGCTGTGGGTGGCCGAGTTGCTCGAAGCGGCGGATCTGTCCGTCCTCGGCAACCACCTCGGCCTTGAGGACCTCGTGCTGAACAACACCAGGGCGCTGCGCGGAGGGGCGGTACTCGCGGATCTCAATCGGCTGCGCTGGCTGACGGCCCGGCTCCCCGAGGACCTGGACCCGAGAGCACTGCGGAGCTGCTGGGGATTGACCAATGTCAGACTCGACGGTGTGGCGGAGAAGGATCTCGGCCCGCTGACGGCCCTCGCCGGCCTGCGGTTCGTGGAACTGTCGGGGAGCGGCCGGGGCACGCTCCGGGGCTTCGACGACCTGAGAGGAATGCTCCGTCTCCAGCTCCTGCGGCTCGAAGGTCTCGACATCGACCCGTGGCTCAGCAGAGTGAGTCTCTCGCCCGCGCTGACGGACCTGTACCTGTCGAACTGCGTGGTGCCGCCCGACCCCGAGGTCTTCCTGCGGTTCGGCCACCTCGGAATGCTGTCTCTCGACGGCTGCCGTACCCCCGACGGCACCTCCGTCACCGCCCCCCGCATCCCGGGGGTTCGGGTCCGCACCCGCTGACGTCCCTACCCGCCCAGCAGCTCCAGTTCCGTCCCCACGTTGTGCCGCGCCGCCGCCTCCCAGCGGGCGTACCCCGTCTCCGTACGGAACAGCCGGGGCAGACCCAGCAACTGCCGTAGCACCGCCGCCCGGCCCTCCCGGAACGCGTCGTCCGGCACGAAGCCGTACTCCTCCCGTACCGCCGCCGCATACGCCGCGTACGCCGTCGGCGTACCCGCCAGCACCGCGAGGTCCGCGTCGCACAGCACCTCGCCGTTGCGGTCCCCGGCGTGCGGGTCGTGGGTCACCGTGAGCCGTACGAGCCGCGCCACCTCCGCGACGCGCTCGTCCCCCTCGTCCCCAACTCCCGCCTCCGTCAACGCGACTTGCGCGAGTCGCGCACTGCGCTCCTCGTTCTCGCTGCGCTCCGGGCGGTAGACGGCGTCGTGGAACCAGGCCGCGAGGCGTACGGCGTCGGGGTCGTCGGCGTGGTGGGCCAGCTCGTCGATGCGGTCGAGGACGGCCGTCAGATGCGCGGCGGTGTGGTAGCGCCGCTGCGGCTCACCCCACCTCTCCAGCAGGTTCATCCCGTACGGTACGGGGTCGGGGGGCGCGGCGCCGGACTGGCAGCGGACGAGGAGGACCGTCCAGCGGTCGAGGAGGGCGGGGCCGGCCGGCTCGGGTGCCGGTGTTGCGGGCTGGTTGTCTCCGGGGGCGGGCATGGCAACCATTCTGCGCGATATGGCAGGCTGTGTTTCATGTCTAGACCAATGCTGCTTGAGGTCATCGCCCTGAACGCCGCCGACGCCGCCGCCGCGGAGGCGGGCGGCGCCGACCGTCTGGAGTTGGTCACGGACATGGCCGCCGACGGGCTCACCCCGTCGCGCGAGACCGTCGCCGCCGTACGGGCCGCGGTGGAGATCCCCGTACGCGTCATGCTGCGCGCCGAGGACGGGTTCGCGGCGGGCGACGTGGAGGCGCTGGCGGCGCGGGCGCGGGCGCTGCGGGCGGCGGGGGCGGAGGAGTTCGTCCTCGGGTTCCTGGACGAGGCGGGCGGGCCGGACCTGGCGGCGGTCGGGCGGCTGCTGGAGGCGGTGGGGGACGGGTGCCGGTGGACGTTCCACCGGGCGATCGACCGGGCCGCCGACCGGGACACGCTGCGCAAGCAGCTCGCGGGGCTGCCGGGGCTGGACACG
>NZ_JACBXC010000184.1 GCF_013870535.1 Streptomyces phytophilus
GCTGCTCGCCGGGGCCGGGCGGGGCGCGGACGAGGTGTGCGGCATCGGCATCTCGGTGCCGGGGCCCGTCGACTTCGGCACCGGGCTCGTCGTGCAGCCGCCGATCATGCCCGGCTGGGACGGCTACCCCATCCAGGACCACATGCGCCGCTCCTTCGCCAAGCACGCGCAGGGCCCCGAGGACGTGCCGGTGCTCGTGGACAACGACGCCAACCTCCTGGCGTACGCGGAGCAGCGCGCCGGGTACGCCGACTGCGCCGCCTTCGTGCTCGTCAAGGTCTCCACCGGCATCGGCGCCGGCGTCGTCGTCGACGGCAGCATCTACCGCGGCATCGACGGCGGCGCGGGCGACATCGGGCACGTGCGGCTGCACGACGGGATGGACGCCCTCTGCGCCTGCGGCTCGTACGGCTGCCTCGCCGCCGTCGCCAGCGGGCGGGCGCTGGCCGGCCGGCTCACCGAGCTGGGCGTGCCCGCGACCTCCGGCTCCGACGTGCGCGACCTGCTGGCCGCCGGGCACCCCGAGGCGGTGCGGCTGGCCCGGGAGGCGGGCCAGCGGGTGGGGGAGGTGCTGGTCACGGTCGTCACGCTGCTCAACCCCGGCGTGCTGATGATCGCCGGCGAGCTGTCCTCCGTGCCGTTCCTCACCGGCGTGCGCGAGCTGCTCTACCGGCGGGCGATGCCCCGCACCACGGCGCACCTCGACGTCGTGACCGCCCGGCTCGGCGACCGCTCCGCCCTCGTCGGCGCCGCCGCCATGGTCGTCGACGACCTCTACTCCCCGGACCGCGCCGACGCCCGCCTACCCGGTTGACCGACGCGCGCCGCCGCGGCCGTACGCTGGCTGCCGCGCAACCGCAGGAGGGCCACGTGTCGTCATTCATCGTCTTCGACCTGGAGTTCACCACGTGGCCGGGAGCGCCGGAGCGGGACTGGTCGGCGCCGGGCGAGCTGCGGGAGATCGTGCAGATCGGCGCCCTCCGGCTGGACGCGGACCTCGCGGTGGCCGACGAGTTCGAGACCCTGGTACGGCCCGTGGTGAACCCGCGGCTGTCCCCGTACTTCACCGAGCTGACCGGCATCGGCCAGGAGGCCGTCGACCGCGAGGGCCGCGAGCCCGCGGCGGCGCTCGGCGACTTCCTCGGCTTCTGCAAGGGCCGCTCCGTGCTCTCCTACGGCAACGACATGGTCGTGCTCGGCGAGAACGTCGGCTGGGCCCGCGCCCGCGGCGAGCAGGTCGCGAACGGCTTCCTCGACAACGGCTTCCTCAACGTGCGCCCCTGGGTCAACACCCTGGCCCCGCAGACCGCTTCGGCCAACTCCGGCAGGCTCTGGGAGGCCCTCGGCCTGCCGAAGCCGGCCGCGGGCGCCGAGCACTCGGCGCTCTTCGACTGCCACTCCATCGCCGCCGCACTCCGCCACCTCCGTGCGGGGGGCGCCGTACTCCCCGCGGGCTGCGTCAGCTAGTCCCGCGGGGCCCGCGCCGGGGGCCGGATCGTACGCTCCAGCCATGAAACCACTGAGAGCCGACGACATCACCGGTGTCTGGGGGACGCTGCTGCTGCCCCTGGGCGACGGCGACGCGATCGACCGGGGCCGGCTGGCCGGGCAACTGGACGCGCTGCTGGCCGCGGGGCTGCACGGGATATACGCGCACGGCACGGCCGGCGAGTTCCACACCCTGGCCGAGGACGAGTTCGACGACATCAACGAACTGCTCGCCGAGCGGTGCACCGCCGCGGGCGTGCCCTTCCAGATCGGAGCCTCCCACCCGGTGGCGCAGACCGCCCTCGCCCGGGTGCGCCGCGCCCGCGAACTGGCCCCCGGCGCACTGCAGGTGATCCTGCCGGACTGGCTGCCGCTCTCCGACGACGAGGCCGTCGCCTTCCTCGCCCGGATCGCCGGTGCCGCCGACCCGGTGCCGCTGGTGCTCTACAACCCGCCGCACGCCAAGACCCCCGTCTCGCCCGCGCTGCTCGGCCGGCTGCTGGCCGAGGTGCCCGCGCTCGTCGGCCTGAAGACCGCGGGCGGCGACGACGCCTGGTACGACGCCATGCGGCCGCACACCGCCCGCTGCTCCGTCTTCGTCCCCGGCCACCTGCTGGCCACCGGCATCGCCGGCGGCGCGCACGGCAGTTACTCCAACGTCGCGGCCCTCGCGCCGGCCGGCTCGGTCCGCTGGTACGAGACGATGCACTCCGACCCGGCCGCGGCCCTGGACGTCCAGCACCGGCTGGCCGAACTGTTCCGCCGGCACATTGCGCCGCTCCAGGCCCACGGCCTGTCGAACCCGGCGCTCGACAAGTTCCTCGCCGCCGTCGGCGGTTGGGCCGACACCGGGGTACGCACCCGCTGGCCCGCCACCCCCGCACCCGAGGCCGCGGTGCTTCCCGCCCGCCGCGACGCCCACGACCTGGTACCGGAACTTTTTTCTCTCGGATGACAAAGTATGGACAGGCCCGGACGAAGTCTTTAGGCTCAGCGCCGCACCCGCCCGGTATCTGAAGGTTCTTCCCGCCCTCTTTCGCGTCTGGAGGAACGAATGTCCGCACGGCTGTACCCCCGTGTCCGCAGACGGATGACCACGGTGCTCGCGGCGGCCTTCCTCGTCGGCGGCTTCTGGGCCGCGCCCGCCGGCGCCGACCCCGCACCCGACCCCGAACGGGCCCCCGGCCCGCAGAACCGGCAGGACCAGCCCTTCGCCGAACTCCCCCCGCAGGAGCCCGGCGTGACGCTGCGCACGTACGACGTGCAGGTCCCGCTCGACGAGATCTGTGCGCTCAAGCCCGCGCAGACCCCGAACGTCGACAAGCTCATGCCGCAGATCGACTTCTCGACCGCCGAGGACTTCGGCTTCGAGGACAACTTCGTCTCGCACACCATCGCCAACGTCAACGTGCCCCAGGACGGCACGTACACCTTCCGCCTCACCAGCGACGACGGCTCGCGGCTGCTCATCGACAACCAGGTCGTCATCGACCACGACGGGCTGCACGGCACCGATCCCCCCAAGGACGGCACCGTCGAACTGACCGCCGGCTACCACTCGCTGTTCATCGAGCACTTCGAGCGCGGCGGCGGCCAGCAGGTCACCCTGGCCTGGCAGCCCCCGGGCGCCGACGGCTTCACCACCGTGCCGAACTCGGTGCTCAGCACCGCCGCCGGGGTCGTCCGCGTCACCGCGCCGGGCCGCAAGGAGTGCGAGGGCTTCACCGACTCGCCCGGCGACGGCCTGCCGCTGAACGGCGTCCACCCCGACTTCAAGCTGACCGACCTGCGCCCCGACGGCTTCGAGCCGCAGGTCTCCGCGATGGACTGGCTGCCCGACGGCCGCCTCGCGGTGACCACCTGGGGCGGCACCGACAACGTCACCGGCGAGGTCTACCTCCTCGACAACGTCACCGGCGACACCTCGCCGGAGCAGGTGACCGTGAAGAAGGTCGCCGAGGGTCTGAAGGAGCCGCAGGGCATCAAGTACGTCGACGGCGACCTCTACGTCTCGCAGAAGCACGAGCTGACGCGGCTGAAGGACGACGACGGCGACGACGTCACCGACGCGTACGAGACCGTCGCCACCTGGCCGTTCAGCGACAACTTCCACGAGTTCGCCTTCGGCCTGCTCTACCGGGACGGGTTCTTCTACCTGAACCTGTCCGTCGCCATCAACTACGGCGGTGCCACCACCGACCCGCAGCCCTCCGAGAACCGCGGCACGACCATCAAGGTCGACCGCGAGACCGGCGAGGTCAGTTACGTCGCCGGCGGCCTGCGCACCCCCAACGGCATCGGCTGGGGGAATAACGACGACCTGTTCGTCCTGGACAACCAGGGCGGCTGGCTGCCGTCGTCGAAGCTCCTGCACATCAAGCAGGACCGCTTCTTCAACCACTACACCAACCCCGACGGGCCGTTCGACGACCAGCCCGTCACCCAGCCCGTGCTCTGGCTGCCGCAGAACGAGATAGCCAACTCGCCCAGCACGCCGCTGTACATGGACAAGGGCACGTTCGCGGGCCAGCTCCTCTTCGGCGACGTCACCTACGGCGGCATCCAGCGGGCCGACCTGGAGAAGGTCAGGGGCGAGTACCAGGGCGCGGTCTTCCGCATGACCCAGGGCCTGGAGGCCGGCGTCAACCGCATCAGCATGGGGCCCGACGGCGCGATCTACGCCGGCGGCCTGGGCGCGGGCGGCAACTGGGGCCAGCCCGGCAAGCTGGCCCACGGCCTGCAGAAGCTGACGCCCGGCGGCAGCGAGGCGTTCGACATCGTCTCGATGGACGCCACCGGGACCGGCTTCGAGATGAGCTACACCAAGCCCCTGTCGCAGGAGACCGCCGACGCCCTCGCGCAGAAGTACTCGGTCACCCAGTGGCGCTACGTCCCCACCCCCGAGTACGGCGGGCCCAAGGTGGACGAAGAGGTGCTGCCGGTGACCTCCGCGGAGCTGTCCGACGACCGCAAGAAGGTCACCCTGGAGATCCCGGGCCTCAAGCCCGGCCACGTGGTGCACGTGCGCTCCCCGCGCCCGTTCACCGCCGAGGGCGGCCAGGAGCTGTGGAGCACCGAGGCGTGGTACACGCTGAACAACATCCCCGGTGACGGTGCGCCCGCGCCCACCGCGTACGAGGCGGAGGAGGCCCGGCTCGACGGCGGCGCGAAGCTCGCCGACGACCACGACGCCTACACCGGCCGCGGCTTCGTCGCCGGCTACGGCACCAAGGGCGCGTCCACCACGTTCGACGTCACGACCCGGAAGGGAGGCACCTACGACGTCGGACTGCGCTACTCCAACGGCCCGGACCCCTTCACCGGCACCAAGACGGTCAGCATGTACGTCAACGGCAAGAAGGTGAAGCAGACGCAGCTGGCGTCCACCGGCACCTGGGAGGAGTGGACGACCAGGACCGAGAAGGTCTCCCTGCGGGCGGGCGCCAACACCATCCGCTACGTCAACGAGGAGGACGACACCGGGCACGTCAACCTCGACATGCTCAGCGTCCACCGCAGCGGCGAGCCCGTCACGCTCTTCGACGGCGCGGACCGCTCCGCCTTCCAGCACCTGGACGGCAGGACGCCGCAGTGGCCGCTGCTCGACGGCGAGGCCATGGAGGTCTGCTGCGGCGACATCCGCACCAAGAAGGCGTACGAGGACTTCAAGCTGCACGTGGAGTTCTGGCTGCCCGAGCTGCCGCCGGACGTCACCGGGCAGGACCGCGCCAACAGCGGCGTGTACCTCCAGGAGCGCTACGAGGTCCAGATCCTCGACTCGTACGGCAAGGACCCGCTGGCGAACGACGACGCAGCCGCCATCTACAAGAAGAAGGCGGCCGACGCGAACGCGGCGAAACCGCCGGGGACCTGGCAGACGTACGACATCACCTTCCGCGCCGCCCGCTTCGACGCGGACGGCAACAAGACCGAGGACGCACGTATCTCGGTGGTGTGGAACGGCGTGAAGGTCCAGGACGACGTCGCCGTCGACGGCCCCACCGGGGCCGGGAAGCCGGAGACGCCGGTCGCCGGCGCCATCCGCTTGCAGGACCACGGCAACGCGGTCCGCTACCGCAACATCACCGTCCAGCCCCTGTGACGCGGCGGTGACCCCGACCGGCCCCGGAGCCCACGGCTCCGGGGCCGGTTCTGTTCCGGGCCCGCGCCGCCCTGCGGATCAGCCGCAAGCGGGCGGAACCGGACTTTCCGCGCCGCGCGCGACGACAGGCCCCGCCCGCCGGCGACCGGCCGCCGCAGATGTGTCCGGCGTCGTCCGTACCGGCTGGTCACCCGCCGCGGAACGCTCGGTACCGGCCCGCGCCCGCGGTGCTCCCGGCGGTCTCGGCCCCGGGCCGGACCGCGTGTCCGGGGGAGGTGCGGAAGGAGTGCTACCACCATCTCGGACATGCTGTTTCCCCTCCTTATGCTGATGATTCTGAATCATGGCGGAAATTCCGCTGAAACCATTGATTCCGCTTAATTCCCCATTGTGAGGAACCGTACGCGAGATTACTGTTCCGGCCGACCGGCACCGGTTCGTACCGAGTGGTCCGACAGCAGGGGGGCGCAGTGATCGAAATAGAGCTCGACATCTTCTCGGGGCGTCCGAACCCCAGATGGCACCTGTCCGCCGCGGAAAGGAACAGCTTCCTGCAGCGGGCGCTGGAGGGCGCGGTGCCGATGGCGCCGGCCTCCGTCTCCGAAGGGAAGCTGGGCTACCGCGGATTCCTGGTGCGCGCCACCGGCGACTCCGCGAAGGTCCTGAAGGGGAGGCGGCTGCCGACCTTCTTCCGGGTCCGCGACGGGCTCGCCGCGAGCGTCGACCCCGACGCCGAGGCGTGGCTGCTGGACTCGGCGGAGCCGCGGGTGGACGAGCGCGTGGAGCAGGCGGCCGCGGAAACCATCCGCAGGCCCGCGGAGCGCGGCGGCTGGGCGGTGGCCGGAGCGGCGGCGTGTACGTACTGGGTCACCAGCTCGACCAACTTCGACTTCTGGAACGCCGACAGCAACCACCGTCTCAACAACAACTGCTACAACTACGCGTCCAACTGGCGCACGAACAGCTTCGCCCAGCCGGGGCGCGGCACCGGGCAGCAGTACTCCTACGTCTCCGTCGGTCAGATCCGCGACGCCGCGCTGCGCGACGGCTGGCGGACCTACTGCGACGGCGGCAACCTCTACGTGGCCTTCGCCACCTGGCTCGACATCGACTACCACTGGTGGCGTCGGACGGAGTCGGTGGGCGGAGTGGGACGCTGGTGCCACAAGCCCGGCAGCACGCCGGCCCGGAACTACGACGAGTCCGGCTACGCCATCACCGACCCGTACACAGCCAACCGCGGCAACTACACCACCTGGGGCGGCTACATGTACGGGCCGGACAGCTCGCGGCAGACCGTCTGGTGAGGACCGGCGCGGCGAGGGCGGAGACGAGGACGACGGCCAGGACGGTGGCGGCCGTGCTGGGAGCGCTCATGCTCCTCGGCGCCGGCTGCGGTTCGGAGGAGAACGTGACAGACCCCCGGGGTGCTTCGCCCGCCCCGCATGTGGAGGTGGACGCGCTGTCCGGGCGGGCCAACCCCGGCTGGGACCTGCCGCCGGCCGACGCCGCCGAGATCGCCGCGCTGATCGAGGCCCTGCCGGCCGGCACGGAGTCCGCGCCGGCCGACGACCCGGGTGGCCTGGGGTTCCGCGGGTTCGTCCTCACGGACCTGCGGTTGCCCCGCCATCCGGAACACGACCGGGTACGGGTGGGGGTGGACGTCGTACGCATCGAGACCGGCGGCGCGACCCTGGCCCTGCCCGACGACCACGGCTCGGTACACGCGGCTCTGCGCGCCAAGGCGAGAACGCGGTTGCCGGAGTCCCTCTACCGGGCGATCCCCGAGAACCGACAGTGACCAGCAGTGAGCAGCAGTGAGCAACAGTGAGAAGGGGCGGGAAATGGAACGACGGAACTTCCTGACCGTGGCGGTCGCCACCGGCGTGGGCACCTCGCTCG
>NZ_JACBXC010000185.1 GCF_013870535.1 Streptomyces phytophilus
CGCCGGCATCGTCACCTGGACGCCCAACGAGGGCTCGACGATCAAGCGCGGCGAGACCGTGTACAGCGTGGACGGCGAGAAGGTCCCGCTGCTCTACGGCGACACCCCGCTGTACCGCACGCTGTCGGACGGCAGCGAGGGCGGCGACGTCGAGCTGCTCGAACGCAACCTCGCCGAGCTCGGCTACACCGGGTTCACCGTCGACGAGACCTACAGCTCGGACACCGCGGACGCGGTGTCCGCCTGGCAGGAGGGCCTGGGCCGGGAGCAGACCGGCGCCGTCGAGGCGGGCGACGCCGTGACCGCCCGGAGCGCCCGGCGCGTCGCCGCCCTGCAGACCTGGCCGGGCGCCAAGGCCGAGGGAGCGGTCCTCGACTGGACCGGCACCGAGCGGGTCGTCTCGGTCGAGCTGGACGCGCAGTTCGAGGACCTCGTACGGGTCGGCACCAAGGCCGAGATCGAGCTGCCCAACGGCACCACCGTGGACGGCAAGGTGACCGACATCGGCACCCCGCCCGCCGCTTCGGGCTCCGGCTCCGGCTCCGGCGGCGCCGGCGGCGAGAGCGAGGAGGACCAGGAGTCCACGCTGCCCCTGCAACTGGAGGTCGGCCGGCAGGACAAGCTGGGCCGCTACCAGGCGGCGCCCGTCGACGTGGTGCTCAAGGCGGACACCCGCGAGGACGTGCTCGCGGTGCCGGTGAACGCGCTCGTCGCCCGGCAGGGCGGCGGCTACGCGGTGCAGAAGGTGACCGCGGGCGGCAGCACGGAGTCCGTGCCCGTCGAGCTGGGCATGTTCGCCAACGGACTGGTCGAGGTCACCGGCGACGGCATCGGGGAAGGCATGTCCGTGGGGGTTCCGAAGTGACCGTCCCGTCCCCTCCGGTGGTCGAGCTGACCGGGGTCACCAAGACCTACGGGGACGTCGCCGCGCTCCGCTCCGCCGACGTCGTCATCCGGCGCGGCGAACTGCTGGCCGTCGTCGGCCCGTCCGGCTCGGGCAAGTCCACCATGCTCAACATCATGGGGACGCTCGACCGCCCCTCCGCGGGCACCGTCCGCATCGACGGCCACGACATCGACCGGCTCAGCGACCGCGAGCTGTCGGCGCTGCGGGCGGGCACCATCGGCTTCGTCTTCCAGCAGTTCCACCTCGCCCCCGGCGTCCCGGCGCTGGACAACGTCGCCGACGGGCTGCTCTACAGCGGCCGCACCCGCGCCGACCGGCGCCGCCTCGCCGAGCGGGCCATGCGCCGCGTCGGCCTCGGCCACCGCCTCTACCACGAACCGCACCAGCTCTCCGGCGGCGAGAAGCAGCGCGTCGCCATCGCCCGCGCGGTCCTCGGCGACCCGCCCCTGCTGCTCGCCGACGAGCCCACCGGCGCGCTCGACTCCCGCTCCGGGGCGGTCGTGATGGAGCTGCTCCACCAGCTCCACGAGGCCGGCACCACCGTCGTCGTCATCACCCACGACCGCGACATCGCCGCCTCCCTGCCCCGCGAAGTGCGTCTCAAGGACGGCGGCATCGAGCACGACTCCGCCCCCGGCGCCGCCCTGCCCGCGGCCCGGCTCTCCCAGGAGGCCGTCCGATGACCGCGCCGCACGCGACGGCGGAGATCGACCGCGTACAGCCGCACCCGCCGCCGCCCACCCCGCCGAGGCCCGCCCGGATGGCCCCGGCGGACGTGCTGCGGGTCGGAGGCTCCGGGCTGCGCTCACGGCCCATGCGGGTGTTCCTCTCCGCGCTCGGCATCGCCATCGGCATCGCCGCGATGATCGGCGTCGTCGGCATCTCCACCTCCTCCACCGAGGACCTGGACCGCCGGCTCAACGCGCTGGGCACCAACCTCCTCACCGTCACCCCCGGGCAGTCGTTCACGGGCTCCGAGGCCAGCCTGCCGGAGGAGTCCGTGGCCATGATCGGGGCCATCCCGGAGGTCGAGAACGTCTCGGCCGTCGGCCGCATCGACGCGAACGTCTTCCGCAACGACCGGATCCCCGAAGAGCAGACCGGCGGCCTGAGCGTCAGCGCGGCCCGCCTCGACCTGCCGGAGTCCGTAGGACTGCAGATCACCGAAGGACGCTGGCTGAACAGCGCGACCGGCCGCTATCCCGCGGTGGTCCTCGGCCCCAAGGCCGCCGAGCAACTCGGGATCTACGAAGCGGGGCCCGACTCGCAGGTGTGGCTGGGCGGCAGGTGGTTCACGGTCGTGGGCCTCACGGCGTACAACGAGCTGGTGCCCGAGCTGGACTCGTCCGCGCTGGTCGGCTGGGACGTCGCCGAGGACGAGCTGGGCTTCGCCGGCAACCCGACGACGATCTACACCCGCAGCGAGGACTCCGCCGTCGCCGACGTGCAGTCCGTCCTCGGCGCCACCGCCAACCCGGAGAACCCCAACGAGGCCACCGTCTCCCGGCCCTCCGACGCCCTGGCGGCCAAGGAGGCCACCGACGAAACCCTCAGCGGCCTGCTGCTGGGGCTGGGCGGGGTGGCGCTGATCGTCGGCGGCGTGGGCGTGGCCAACACCATGGTCATCTCCGTCCTCGAACGCCGCTCCGAGATCGGCCTGCGCCGCTCGCTGGGCGCCACCCGCGGCCAGATCCGCAGCCAGTTCCTCTGCGAGGCGCTGCTGCTGTCCGCGCTCGGCGGCCTCGGCGGCGTGGTGCTGGGCATCGGCGTGACCGTCGGCTACGCCACGTCCCAGGACTGGGCGACGGTGGTGCCGATATGGGCGATGGCCGGCGGCATCGGAGCGACGCTCCTCATCGGCGGGCTCGCCGGCTTCTACCCGGCGGTGCGCGCCGCCCGGCTGCCTCCCACCGAGGCGCTGGCCACCACCTGACGTACCGGTGCACCGGGACGGGGGAGTCCACACGGCGAACCGGTACGCGGACACGCCCACGCAGAGCGCGGTGTCCCCGCTGTCCCCCCGAGCAGCGGGGGCTCCGCCCTCCGCGATCGACCGCCCTCCCGGGCCGGGCCGCGCCACGGCCCGGGAGGGCATCCGACCTCGGCTGTTACCGGGGGCTTACGCGCTCTCCGGCACGCTGACGGCATGCGTGTGCTGATCGTGGAGGATCACCGGGAGCTGGCCGAGACCGTCGCCACCGGACTGCGCGGGGACGGCATGGACACGGACGTCGCGTACGACGGCCAGGAGGCCATGGACCGCGCCACGAGCCGCGAGTACGACGTGATCGTGCTCGACCGCGACCTGCCCCTGCTCCACGGCGACGAGGTGTGCCGCGCGCTGACCCGGCACGGCAGCCCCACCCGGGTGCTGATGCTCACCGCCTCCACCACCGTCGCCGACCGCGTCGACGGCCTCGGCCTCGGCGCCGACGACTACCTGACCAAGCCGTTCGCGTTCGCCGAGCTGATCGCCCGCATCCGGGCGCTCGGCCGCCGCCCGTCGAACGCCGTGCCGCCGGTCCTCACCCGCGCCGACCTGACCCTCGTGCCCGCGCAGCACCTCGCCAGCCGCGGAGGGCGCCGGCTCGACCTGTCGCGCAAGGAACTCGCCGTGCTGGAGCTGCTGCTGTCCGCGCAGGGCGCGGTCGTCTCCGCCGAGGAACTGCTCGAACGGGCCTGGGACGGCGCCGCGGACCCGTTCACGAACGCCGTGAAGGTCACCGTCAGCAGGCTGCGCCGCAAGCTCGGCGACCCGCCGGTGATCGAGACCGTCCCCCATGCCGGATACCGCATCTGAGCCCGCCCGCCGCACCGGCCGCCGGCTCCGCTGGACCGTCCGGCTCCGGCTGACGTTGCTGTACGGCGCGCTGTTCCTGGTCTCCGGCGTGGCGCTGCTCGCCATCACGTACGCGCTCGTCGCCCGCGGCAACGTGACCAAGGGCATCCTCGTCAGGTTCGACTCCCCCCAGCCCGGCGGCCAGGGCGACCCCGACATCCGGCACGTGGCCACCGAGCGCCACGAGGCCGCGCTGCAGGCGCTGCTGGCGCAGTCCGGCATCGCGCTCGCCCTGATGACCGCCGTGTCCGTCGCCCTGGGCTGGGTGATGGCCGGCCGGGTGCTGCGGCCCGTGCGGACCATGGCGGGCCGCGCCCGGCGGATCTCCGAGCACAACCTGCACGCGCGGCTGGCCATAGCGGGACCCGACGACGAGCTGAAGGACCTCGGCGACACCTTCGACGGGCTGCTGTCCCGGCTCGACGCCGCGTTCGAGGCGCAGCGCCGGTTCGTCGCCAACGCCTCCCACGAGCTGCGCACACCGCTGACGCTGCAGCGCGCCATGGTCGAGGTGGCGCTCTCCCGCCCGGGTGCGGACGCGGCGTCGCTGCGCGCCGTGTGCGAGCGCGTCGTCGCCTCCGGGGAAGAGCAGGAGCGGCTGATCGAGGCGCTGCTGACGCTGGCCGGCAGCCAGAGCGGGCTGGTGGCCGCCGAGCCCGTCGACCTCGCCCGGGTCGTACGCGAGGTGCTGCACGACCGCACCCGCGCCGCGCCCGGCACGCTGGACCTGCACTCCTCGCTGCGCCCGGCGCTCGCCTCGGGCGACGTGCGGCTCATCGCCCGGCTCGCGGGCAACCTGGTGGAGAACGCGCTGCGTTACACCCCGGCCGGCGGCTGGGTGCGGGTGGCGACGGACGTCAGGGAGACGGGCTATCCGATGCTGCGGGTGGTCAACAGCGGCCCGCGGATCCCCGCGGAGCGCATCCCCGACCTGTACGAGCCGTTCCAGCGGCTGCAGCCGCGGGCGGCCGGCGGCGGCTACGGCCTGGGGCTGTCCATCGTCGGCGCCGTCGCCGCCGCGCACCGCGCGGAGCTGACCACGGTGCCGGGGCCGGAGGGCGGGCTCTCCGTCACGGTGGAGTTCCCGCCGCCGGACCCGGCGGAGTGGTGAGCCGGGCGGTCAGCTCGCGCCGATCATCTCCACCTCGCCGCCGAGCTGCTCGACCTTGCCGCCGTCGGGTACGTGCGCTGCGTTCTGCACGGCGTAGTACTCCCGTACGCCCGGCGGCTCCTTCTCCTTGACGTACAGGCCGGTGGCGTCGCCCGGGATGATGTGGAAGCCCGGCCGGGTCGCGAAGTCCACCCGCGCGTCGTAGGAGTTGAAGACGGCCAGCGCGCCGCCGTCGGCGGTGCGCAGCGCGTAGACGTCGGGGAAGGCGGGCTTGTACGCGTCGTCCCACTTGCGGTTCTCGGACTCGAACTCGGTCTCGAAGTAGCCGTCGTGCTCGGGCCTGATCCAGTCCCGGCGGGTGGTGTGGTCCTTGACCATGTTCTTGCGCACCTCGCTGTCCGCGAGGACCTTGCCGGCCTTCTTGCCGCCCGACAGGTAGAGGTCGTTGACCGCGTCGTCGAGGCCGTCGAGCGCGGTGGCGCCCACCTCGGCGTCGGCGGGCAGGGCGGTCGGCAGGCCGCCGTCGCCGCGGGCGACCTCGGGGACGCGGCCCTGGATGCCGACGGACGCGACGTTCTTCCAGACGCCGCCGCCGGCGCGCTCGAAGACCAGCAGGCTGCGGTCGCCCTCGTCGTAACCGGGGCCCTCCACGGGGGCGTCGACCATGTACCAGTCGCCGCGGGCGGGGATGTAGTACTCGGCCTCGTCGGCGCGGTAGTGGAACGGCTTCTTGTAGAGCTTCTGGTACTTCTTCCCGTACGTCGGGAACTGCCTGTACTGCGCCTGGCTCTGCTGGTACAGCGCCCCGCCCTCGACCTCGCCCAGAGCCTTGCGGTCCAGGTCGGCGTTGGCCTCGTTGTTGGTCTCGACGTAGCGCTCCAGCACCTTGCGGGCCTGGCTCTCGCTGATCAACGGGCGGGGCTGCGCCTTCTCGCCGCCGGATCCGCCCCCGTCGTCGTCCGACCCGCCGCTGCACGCCGTGGCCAGCAGGAGCGCGGCCAGACCTGCGGCGGCGGATATGGCGGTCTTCTTCGTGCCCATGGGCGGTAACCCCCCGATGCGGTCAAGATCAGTGGTCGGGGCGAGTCTAAGCACAGGCCGTGCGCCGCCCGCGCCCTACCCCCGAACGCCGCGGGCGGACATACGCCATGGCGGACACCGGCCCCGCGTGGCTAGGGTGAGGGCCATGCGAACCGGATTCGTTTGACACTGACGGGCCCGTGGCCCTCCTCCCGTCCGATGCGCGAGACGACCTGCCATCGACACGAGAGGAGACGACGTCGTGACGTCGTTGTTCAGCCACCAACAGATCGAACACTTCCGCGCCTTCGGGTACGTGGTGCTGCACGGCCTGCTCACGCACGAGGAGACCGGCCGGCTCACCGCCGAGGTGACCGCCGGCCTCACCGACGCGTACGGCGGCCTCGGCACCGACACCGACCCGTACGACGAGGGCGGCATCCGCGGTGACTACCTGCCGCTCGCCGCCGACCGGACGCCCTTCAGCCAGTCGTTGATCGCCGACGACCCGCGGCTGTTCCAGGGCTCCGCGGAGCTGTGCGGGCGGATGACCGTGCCCGCGGTGCCCAGCGCGGTGTGCTTCACCACCAACTCCGGTTGGCACACGGACGTCGGCCCGGACGTGCCGGGCGTGACGTTCCTGGCCCACCTGGAGCCCCGTACGGCGCAGACCGGCGCGCTGCGGGTGCTGTCCGGGTCGCACGACCCGGCGTACGCCCGCAGGCTCGCCGCGTACCGGGGGCTCGATCCCGCCAACCAGGGGTTCTCCGGCTGGCCGATGCCCGAGACCGTGCTGCCGACGCGGCCGGGCGACGTGCTGGCCTTCGACGTTCATCTGCTGCACCGCTCCGCGGGCGGCGCGAACCGGCTGGCGTGGCGCACCGAGTACCTGGGGTGGCCCGGTCTGGGCGACGCGGACGGGATGCGCGTGGTACGGGAGTTGCTCACCGAGGACGAGTACGAGGACGCGGGGTTCGACCGCGTCCGCTGGCCGGAGTGGGACGAGTGGGCGGCAGGTGCCGCGGGTATCGCCTCGCGGCAGACGGCGCTCGACCGCCTGCGCCTGCTGGGTGCCGTCCCCGGGGCCCGTACCGCCGCCGAGGGCGGGGCCGGGCCTGACGCGTGACCGAAGGACACAGCCGTGGCCCCCGCCGATCGGGCGGGGGCCACGGCCCTTGTTCCGATGCGAAGTCGCGGGCCCTTCGAAGGGCCGTACGGCGACGGCTACCAGCGGTACCAGCGCGAACGGCGGGCGCCGCCCGTCGGCGTGGCGCGCATCACGAATCCCAGCAGCCACACGACGAGGACGACCACCGCGATCCACCACAGCGCCTTCACGGCGAAGCCGAGACCGAACAGAAGCATCGCCAGCAGAAGTACCAGCAAGATGGGAAGCATCTCGTCACCTCCGCACGACGAGTCCCCCGAATGCCTGCGGCTACACCCCCGGCACGGCCGGGAGACCTTCCTCGGCCGCGGCGAGGATCTCGGTCACGCGCAGACCCAGGCGTACGTCCCGGGGGTCGGGCCGGCCGGTCTCCGCCGCCTCCAGCAGCGCGTCCACGGCCCGTACGAACGCGGGCACCGGCCCGTCGCCGTCCC
>NZ_JACBXC010000186.1 GCF_013870535.1 Streptomyces phytophilus
TCGTCGCCGGCGTGCTCATGGCCGCCGGGGGCCTGTGGTGGGCGTACGAGCACTACACCGGCCGCGTCGACCGCATCCCGAACGCCTTCCCGACGAACGTCCCCGAGAAGCACCAGCCGGCGCCGTCCAAGGGCGGCGAAACGTACCTCCTCATCGGCGTCGACGCCCGCTCCGACCTCCCGCTCACCGGCGACGGCGCCGGCGAGCACGCCTGGCAGCCGGGCGCGCAGCGCAGCGACACGATGATGCTCGTCCACCTCCCCGAGGGCCGCGACGGCGGCTACGTCGTCTCCCTGCCCCGCGACTCCTGGGTGAACATCCCCGGCCGCGGCGACGCCAAGCTCAACGCCGCCTTCTCCTACGGCGGCCCGCCGCTGCTCATCGACACCGTGCAGCGCATGACGAAGGTCAAGATCGACCACCTCGCGGTGATCGACTGGAGCGGCTTCAAGCGGCTCACCGACGCCGTCGGCGGCGTCGACATCACCATCGACGAGACCACCCCCCGCCGCAACGGCGGCGGCGAGTGGACGGCCGGCACCCACCACATGGACGGCAGCACCGCCCTCGACTACGTACGCGAGCGCTACGGCCTGCCCCGCGGCGACCTCGACCGCACCCAGCGGCAGCAGAACTTCCTGCGCGCCGTCCTCACCGAGACGATGTCCGCGGACAACTTCTCCAACCCGCTCAAGGTCAAGCGCCTGCTGGACGCGGTGACCGCCACGGTCAGCGTCGACGACCGGTTCTCCGACGGCGCGATGCGCGACCTGATGTGGGACATGAAGGGCGTGCGCTCCTCCGACCTGGTGTTCATGAACGCGCCGGTCGCGGGGCTCGACATGATCGACGGCCAGTCGGTGGTCCTGCTGGACGACAAGGCCGGGGACCCGCTGTGGGAGGCCATGCGCAACGACACCATGGCGCGGTACGTGGAGAAGTACCCGACCGACCGGCTGGGCAGCACCGCGCCCTGAGCCCCTGTCGCCAACGTCACGTACGTCCGCTCGCCGCGCACGGCATACCATCGGAACTACTTAACGGTAATTAGCATGTGCGGGAATGGAGAGAGCCTTGGCAGGAGCGCCCGAATTCGACCTGTACCGCCCGGCCGAGGAGCACGACATGCTCCGCGACGCCGTACGCTCGCTCGCCGAGGCGAAGATCGGGCCCTTCGCGGCCGAGGTGGACGAGGAGGCGCGCTTCCCGCAGCAGGCACTGGACGCGCTCGTCACCAACGACCTGCACGCCGTCCACGTCCCCGAGGCGTACGGCGGCGCGGGCGCGGACGCGCTGGCGACGGTCATCGTCATCGAGGAGATCGCCCGCGTCTGCGCCTCCTCCTCCCTCATCCCGGCGGTCAACAAGCTGGGCTCGCTGCCCCTGATGCTCTCCGCCTCGGAGGAGCTGAAGGCGAAGTACCTGACGCCGCTGGCGCGCGGCGAGGCGATGTTCTCGTACTGCCTCTCCGAGCCCGAGGCCGGCTCCGACGCCGCCGGCATGAAGACCCGCGCCGTACGGGACGGCGACTCCTACGTCCTCGACGGCGTCAAGCGCTGGATCACCAACGCGGGCATCTCCGAGTACTACACGGTCATGGCCGTCACCGACCCGGAGAAGCGCTCCAAGGGCATCTCCGCCTTCGTCGTCGAGAAGTCCGACGAGGGCGTCTCCTTCGGCGCCCCGGAGAAGAAGCTCGGCATCAAGGGCTCCCCGACCCGCGAGGTCTACCTCGACAACGTCCGCATCCCTGCGGACCGCATGATCGGCGCCGAGGGCACCGGCTTCGCCACCGCGATGAAGACCCTCGACCACACCCGCATCACCATCGCCGCCCAGGCCCTGGGCATCGCGCAGGGCGCCCTCGACTACGCGAAGGGCTACGTCCGCGAACGCAAGCAGTTCGGCAAGCCGGTGGCGGACTTCCAGGGCGTGCAGTTCATGCTCGCCGACATGGCCATGAAGATCGAGGCCGCCCGGCAGCTGACGTACGCCGCCGCGGCGAAGTCCGAACGCGTCGCCGCCGGCGGCGGGGATTCGGACCTCACCTTCCAGGGCGCGGCGGCCAAGTGCTTCGCCTCCGACACGGCGATGGAGGCGACGACGGACGCCGTCCAGCTCCTCGGCGGCTACGGCTACACGCGGGACTACCCGGTGGAGCGCATGATGCGCGATGCCAAGATCACCCAGATCTACGAGGGCACCAACCAGGTCCAGCGCATCGTCATGGCCCGCAACCTGCCCTGATCCGGGGCGGCGCCGGACCCCGCCGCGTGCGGCGGGGTCACAGGCGGGCTATGTCCGGGATGGCGGCCTTCGGTTTGCGGCGCGGGGGCATGCGGCCCAGGAGGCAGATGTAGCGCGTGGCGCGGTGGCGCTGGCCCTCGGCCTCGTACGGGGCGAGCAGTTCGAGCATGCGTTCGTCGTCCGCGTCGCGCTCGCGCACCAGCGTGTAGCCCACGATGCGGGGCAGGTGCAGGTCGCCGACCGTGACCGCGTCGGCCGCGCCGCTGACGCGCTGCAGGGTCTCCGCCGCCGTCCAGGGGCCGATGCCGGGGATGGCGGTGAGGCGGCGGGTGGCTGCTTCGAGGTCCATCCCGGCCGCCGCCTGGAGGGCGCGGGCGCGGCGGACGGCTCGTACGATCGCCGCCGCGCGCTTGCCGTCGACGCCCGCGCGGTGCCACTCCCAGGACGGGATCATCGCCCAGCCGTGCGCGTCCGGCATCACCCGCATCCGCAGTTCGGTCCCCGCGGGGCCGGGGGCCGCGGTGCCGTAGCGGTGCAGCAGCAGGCGCCAGGAGCGGTACGCCTCGTCCGTGGTGACCTTCTGCTCCAGCACCGACGGGATCAGCGACTCCAGCACCAGACCGGTGCGGATCAGCCGCAGGCCGGGGTGGCGGCGGCGGGCCTCGTGCACGACCCGGTGCTGCGTCCGCTCCCACCCGGGCGGCGCAGCAGCAGCCCCTCCCGCCGTACGAGGAGAAGCGGCCGCTCGACCTGCTCGCCGAGCTGACCAACACCCCGCCGCCGCCCGAGACCCTCACCCGTACTCTCGTGCGGCGCGTGAAGATCTGGACGCCGCTGGTCATCCTGCTCGCGATCGTCCTCGGCGTGGTCCAGATGCTCCGCCCGCTGCCCGCCCCGACGCTCACCCTCACGGCCCAGTCCGGCTACGCCTTCGAGGGCGGCACCCCCGAGATGCCCTGGCCCAGCGAGGGGCAGGCGTCCATAGACGTCGCGGGGCTCGGCAGCCTCGGTTCGTACGGGAAGCAGAAGTCCGTGCCGATCGGCAGCGTCGCCAAGGTCATGACCGCGTACATCATCCTGCGCGACCACCCCATGAAGCCCGGCGGCAACGGACCGGGCATCCCGGTCGACGACACCGCCGTCGATGAGGCCGCGCTCAGCGCCGAGGGCGAGACGACGGTCGAGCTGGACCCGGACTCGAAGCTCAGCCAGAAGGAAGCCCTGCAGGCCCTGCTCATCGCCTCCGCCAACAACGTCGCCCGGCTGCTCGCCCGCTGGCACTCGGACGGCGACATGCAGGCGTTCGTGGACGAGATGAACAGGACCGCCGAGGAACTCGGCATGGAGAACACCACCTACACCGACCCCAGCGGCCTGAAGGACACCACCGTCTCCACCGCCGAGGACCAGGTGATCCTCGGCAAGGCGGCGATGAAGGACCCGCTGTTCAAGCAGATCGTCGCGATGCCCGTCTACACCGACAGCCGCGGCGACGACCACGACAACAGCAACAAGATGGTTCCGCTGCACGGCATCGGCATCAAGGTCGGCTCGACCACCAAGGCCGGCGGCAACTTCCTCTTCGCCACCGAGAAGAAGGTCGCGGGGGAGCAGCAGCTCATCGTCGGCGCGGTCCTCGGGCAGTACGCGGTGCCGCAGCTGCCGACCGCCATGGAGTTCGGCCGGCAGCTGATGGCGGCGGGCGAGAAGGCGCTCACGGACATGACCGTCGTGGAGAAGGGCGACGTCGTCGGCGAGGTCGACGACGGCCTCGGGGGTACGACGCCGGTGGTGGCGACCGAGGACGTCGTCGCGCCGGGCTGGGGCGGGCTGAAGGTGGGCCTGGAACTCGGCACGGACCGCTCCGGAGAGGTGCCGCACGAGGGTGCGAAGGGTGACGCGGTCGGGGTGCTGACGATGGGCTCCGGCCAGGGGGAAGTGCGGGTGCCGGTGGCGCTGGCGGAGGACATGGCGGAGCCTGGCATAGGGGCGAAGCTCAGCAGGCTCGGTTAGCGCCCGGGGGCGTCGTACGCCCGTGCTAGCGTCGCTGGCACCGCCCCCGGGGACGTCAAAGGAAGACGGGGAGTCGACGCAGTGACCACCGTGCAGCCGGACCGCGAAGCCGCGGCCGGCAGCCGATCAGCAGAGGGAACCGCCGCCGGCGCCGCCGCGGGCGGGGCCGAGCCTGCTTCCACGGACTCCGACGACCCGGCGACCCCCGCGGAGAAGGGCACGGCGGACCAGGACGGCGGCGACGCCACCGCCGCCCGCGCCCCGTTCGCCGACAGGCTGCGCTTCACCCCGCCCGAGGGACTGCGGCCCCACCTGCGCTGGCTCGCCCAGCGCCCCGTGCTCACCACCCTCGTCGCCGCTGGCATCCTGCACATCCTGTGGCTGCTGCTCCTCGCCAACGAGGGCGGGGACCTGGCGGCGCAGGACGCCTGGGCGGAGTTCGCCGGCCGGCATCCCTCCACGGCGTACAACTTCGCCTGGTACGGGGGTATGCACCCGGTCTCGTACAGCGTGGTCTCGCCCTATCTGATGGCCGTGCTCGGCGTGCGGACGACCATGGTGCTCGCCGGCACCCTGTCCGCCGGTGTGCTCGCGCTGATCCTCGCCCGCTGCCGGCAGGTGCCGCGGCCGCTGGTGCCGTCGCTCTTCGGCGCCGTGGCGCTCGTGGGCAACGCGGCCTCGGGCCGCGTGACGTTCGCGCTGGGGCTGCTCTTTGCGCTGGTCGCGATCGTGCTGGTCTTCCCGGGCGACCGCGACGACGAGGACGAGGACGAAGGGACCGGCGCGGGCGGGAAGGGCCGGCGGCGGATCGGCGGCTGGCGCGGGACCGCGATCGTGCTGTCCAGCATGCTGGCGACGGCGGCGAGCCCGGTGGCCGGGCTGTTCGCCGGGGTGGTCGCCACCGGGCTGTTCCTGCAGAAGCGGCGCACCGAGGCGTATCTGCTCGGGGCGGCGCCGCCGGTAGTCGTCGCGCTGTCGAGCTGGCTCTTCCCGTTCCAGGGGAACATGCCGATGCCGTGGATCTCCGCGGTGGCGCCGATGATCACCGCCGCGCTGATCTGGCTGATGGCGCCGGAGTCGTGGCGTACGGTCCGGATCTGCGCGGCGCTCTACTTCTTCGGCACCCTCGGCGCGTGGGTCATCCCCTCGCCGGTCGGCAGCAACATCGAGCGGCTTGCGCTGATCTTCGGCGGCACGGTGCTGCTGGTCATCGCGCAGACGGGGCCGCGGCCCGCGGCGCCGCGGCTGATGCGGTCCGTGGCGGCGGCGTATCTGGCGTTCGCGTCCATCACCGTGTGGGTGGTCGTCAAGCCCGTGGTCGACCTCGTGCTCACCAGCCCGACCGCGGCCTGGACGCGCGAGCTGGCGCCGCTGGTGGACCAGTTGCAGCAGGTGGACGCGGAGGCGGGCCGGGTCGAGGTCGTGCCCGTACGCAGCCACCGGGAGGCATCCGCGCTCCAGCCGTACGTGAGCCTGGCGCGGGGCTGGAACCGGCAGGCGGACCTGGACCGGCACGAGATCTTCTACGACGGCAGCCTGACCCCGACGACGTACCACGCCTGGCTGAAGAACTGGGCGGTGCGGTATGTGGTGCTGCCGGTGGAGGACCGGCCGGACACCGGGGCGCACGAGGAGGCGAAGATCGTCGCCGCGGGGCAGCCGTACCTGACGGAGATCTGGGCGGACGCGAACTGGCGGCTGTTCCGGGTGAACGACCCGACGCCGCTCGTCGAGGCCCCCGCGGAGGTGCGGCGGGCGGACGAGGGCGAGTTGGTCATCGACGTGAAGTACGCGGGGCCCGTGCTGGTGCGGGTGCCCTTCTCGCCGTGGCTGGGGCTGGTCGACGAGGACGGCGAGGGCGTCGAGGCGCCGGAGGTGCTGGAGGGCGACGGGTCGGACGGCGCGGACGTCGACGGGGTCAGGGAGTGGTCGGAGAGCGGGCAGCTCTACGTCAACCTGGAGGGCTGCGTGACGAGGGCCGGCGAGTGGACCCGCCTGCACGCCCCCCGCCCCGGCACGTACCGCATCTCGGCCCCGTACCAACTGCCGCGCGGCACGCACTGCCCGGACTAGGGTCTGTGCCCTGGCGCGTCACGGGTGCGCGGTCACGGTGCCGCCGTCCGCAGGCCGGCCCAGCCCCGCGCGACGGAGTCGCGGCACCGGCCCGGCTCGTCGCCCGCGGCCGTGAACAGGGCCGTCAGCATGGGCACTCCGTGGGCCAGCGCCGCGGGCGGCAGCGGGCCCGAGGTGACGAGCGACGCGAGCCCGTGCCCGATGGCCCAGCTCTGCGTCGCCAGTTCGAGGGGGTCGGTCCCGGCGGCGAAGCGCCCGTCGGCCGTGGCCCGTTCGACGGTACGGACGAGGGAGTGCAGGGTCTCGTCGGCGGCGCCGGGGTCTTCGAGGTCGAAGCCCGCGTCGAACATGATGCGGTAGAGGTCGGGGCTCTCCACCGCGTTGACCAGGTACGCGGCTCCCAGCGCGGCGAGGTCGCGCACCGCGTCGGCGGTCGGACCGACGGCCGCCAGCCCGGCGGTCAGCCGGCTGAATCCCTCCTGCCGCAGTGCCCGCCACAGCCCGTCCATGCCGCCGAAGTAGGTGTAGACGGCCATCGTGGAGACGCCCGTGCCGGCGACCAGGGTGCGCAGGGTGACGGGTGCTCTCGTACGGAGCATGTGTGCGGCCCGTTCCAGCAGCAGGGAGCGCACTGCCGGGTCCTTCGTCCGTGCCATGGCCGGCACTATACATAACAGTGCTATGTATAGTGCCGGGAGAGGCGCGAGGAAGGGGTCGTTCATGTCCGTGACGCTGGTCAATCCCGAGGGGCTGCCGAAGCCCGAGGTCTACCGGCAGCTGTCGGTCGCCACCGGATCGAGGCTCGTGTTCCTCGCCGGCCAGGTCGCCCGCGACGCCGGGGGCCTGCCGGTGGGCGAGGGCGACCTGGCCGCCCAGGTCGAGCAGTGCTATCTCAACGTCGCCACCGCCCTGGCCGGGGTGGGCGGCACCTTCGACGACGTGGCGAAGCTGACCGTCTACGTCGTCGACTGGAGCCCGGAGAAGATGCCGCTGCTGGGCGAGGGGGTGGACCGGGCGGCGGCGAAGCTCGGCGTCGACCCGGTCAAGCCGATCACCCTGCTCGGCGTCGCGGCGCTGGGGGAGCCCGACCTGCTGGTGGAGGTCGAGGCGACGGCGGTGCTGGAGTAGCGGCGGCG
>NZ_JACBXC010000187.1 GCF_013870535.1 Streptomyces phytophilus
GGGCGGCGCTGCGAGGACGCCCGCACGATCAGGTCCGTCGGTATGACCTGCTCGATGGGCCGGCCCGCGTCGACTCCCTCGATGGCGTCGATCAGCAGTTGGACCACGGCCGTGCCGATGCGGCGCGGCTTGAGGGACAGCGTGGTGATGGGCGGGTCGGTGGAGGCGTAGCCCGGGGACTCGCTGCAGCAGACGAGCATCAGGTCGTCGGGCACCCGCAGGCCGTAGCGGCGGGTGGCGGCCAGGAGGTCGGTGCCGTTGGGGTCGAAGAGGCCGTAGACGGCGTCCGGGCGGTCGGGGCGGGCGAGCAGCCGGTCGGCGGCGACGGCCCCGGCGCGCGGGTCGTGGGCGGGGTAGGACTCGTAGACCGGGTCCTGTCCGACGCGCTCGCACCAGGTGAGGTACGCGGTGGTGGACAGCCGGGTGTACGTGTCGGTGCTGGTGCCGGTGAGCAGCCCGATGCGGCGGGCACCGGCGTCGGCGAGGTGGTCGAGCAGCTCCATGACGGCGGCCTGGTGGTCGTTGTCGACCCAGGCGGTGACGGGCAGGGAGCCGCCGGGGCGGCCGTCGCTGACGACGGGGATGCCCTGCCGGACGATCTCGCTGACGACGGGGTCGCCCTCGGCCGGGTCGATGACCACCGTGCCGTCGAGGGCCACGTTGGACCACACGTCGTGCCGGGAGGTCGCGGGGAGGATCACCAGCGCGTAGCCGCGGGCGAGGGCGGCGGAGGTCGCCGCACGGGCCATCTCGGCGAAGTACGCGAACTCGGTGAAGGTGAAAGGTTCTTCCCCGTACGTCGTCACCGTTAAGCCGATGAGCCCCGACTTGCCGGTGCGCAGCGCGCGGGCGGCGGCCGACGGCCGGTAGCCGAGGCGGTCGGCGACCTCGCGGACGTGGCGGCGGGTCGCCTCCGGCAGCCGGCCCTTCCCGTTCAGCGCGTCGGAGACGGTGGTGATCGAGACGCCCGCGGCGGCGGCGACATCCCGGATGCCCGCCCGCGCCAGCTTGCGGCTGGGCGGCCGGCTCACTTGCGGTTGGATCGAGCCGGTCATGCGCCTTCTTTCTTCAAGCACGTACGTGGTCCCCCGTGCAAGCCGCATAGTCAGGCAGGCTTGTCATCGCGAGCTGATAGTAGGGCTCGGATGGCTCGATTGCGGGAGAATCCGAACCGTAACTGACAGGCACGATTCTGCAGGAGCGCATCGGTCAAACGACCATGGAATGCCAAGTGGTTGCACCATTGTCGACCATGGGTCCATGGCGCAAGCTGGGTGATACCTGCCATGGTACGAAGGTCTCGAAGAGGTCTCAGTCACCTTCACGGGTGATGCGCGCCATGGCGTCCGCCACCCGTGCGCGCCAGGGTGGATGCGCCCCCTGCGGGTACGGCCCCGTCCGCGGGGCCCGGCGGGGGCGGCAGGTGTGGCGCGTAACGGCAGGGTACGGGCTGGGTCGAGGAGGACCGCGGTGACGAACGACAAGACTCCCAGGGCTGCTGAGACTGCCGGGACTGCGGGGGATGCGGGGACTCAGGGGGATGACGCGGCTGCCGCGGCTCCCCGGCTGAGGGCTGCGCTGGCGGGCATCCCGACGTACAAGCCGGGCAAGCCGGCGGCGGCTGCGGCTGCGGGGTCCGGGGCCGGGCCGGGGGCGGCGGCGTACAAGCTCTCCTCGAACGAGAACCCCTTCCCGCCGCTGCCCGGTGTGCTGGAGGCGGCGGTCGCGGCGGCCGGGAGCTTCAACCGCTACCCCGACATGGCGTGCGCCGCGCTGACCGCCGAGATCGCCGAACGCCTCGGCGTACCGCCCGAGCACGTCGCCACGGGCACCGGGTCGGTGGGCGTGGCACAGCAGTTGCTGCAGGCGACGGCCGGGCCGGGCGACGAGGTGATCTACGCGTGGCGGTCGTTCGAGGCGTACCCGATCATCACGCAGATCTCGGGGGCGCGGTCGGTGCAGGTTCCGCTGACGGCGGAGGAGCGGCACGACCTGGACGCGATGGCGGACGCGGTGACGGACGCCACCCGGCTGATCTTCGTCTGCACCCCGAACAACCCGACGGGCACGGCGGTGCGCCGCGGGGAACTGGAGCGGTTCCTCGACCGGGTGCCGGAGGACGTGCTGGTGGTGCTGGACGAGGCGTACTGCCAGTTCGTCCGGGACGACGGCGTGGACGGCGGGATCCCGGACGGCCTGGAGGTCTACCGGGACCGGCCGAACGTCTGCGTGCTGCGCACCTTCAGCAAGGCGTACGGGCTGGCGGGGCTGCGGGTCGGCTTCGCGGTGGCGCACGAGCCGGTGGCTGCGGCGCTGCGGAAGACGGCGGTGCCGTTCGGGGTGAGCCAGATCGCGCAGGAGGCGGCGATCGCGTCGCTGCGGAGCGAGGCGGCGCTGCTGGAGCGGGTGGAGTCGCTGGTCGCGGAGCGCACGCGGGTGCGGGAGGGGCTGCTGGCGCAGGGCTGGACGGTGCCGGAGACGCACGCGAACTTCGTCTGGCTGCGGCTGGGGGAGCGGAGCATGGACTTCGCGGCGGCGTGCGAGGCGGCGGGCGTGGTGGTCCGGCCGTTCGCGGGGGACGGGGTACGGGTGTCGGTGGGCGAGCGCGAGGCGAACGACATCCTGCTGGCGGTGGCGGAGGAGTTCCGCAAGGAGCTGTAGACGGAAGCGGAAGCGGGGCCGACCGGGGCGGGACAGGGTCGGCCGGGGCTGGTCGGGTCGGGTGGGGTCGGGACAGGGTCGAGCCGGGGTCGGCGGGAGTGGTGACAACCGCTCGCGCCGCAGAGCGGTGCTCGCCGAGGAGAGCAGTGCTCTCGGTACGGAGCGGCGCCCACCCCGCAGAGCAGTGCTCTCGGTACGGAGCGGCGCCCCGGGCCGCGGACGCACCCGGAGCGCCTGCTCACGGCGGTGACCACCGCTCGCGTACCGGAGCACTGCTCTCGCCGTAGAGCACCCGCCGCACCCGCGACCACCGCTCTCGGCGCGGAGCACCGCTCTCCCCCGGAGAGCACCGTTCGCCCCCGGAGAGCAGTGCTCGCTCGCGGGAGCAGTGCTCTCCGTACGGAGCACCCCCCCCCGCCGCGCCGCGCCCGCCCCCGCAGAGCACCGTTCTCGCACGTGACCACCGCTCTCGCCGCCGGCCCCCGCCGCACCCCCAGACACCCCGAAACCAGACGTAGGGGACCCCCCTGAAAGGCCGGGGAACCCCTGTGCCACACTGGGCCTTGTGAATGTGAACGCATTCACGAGCGGTGCTGTTCATAGGGGTTTACCCCCGTATGCCATGCCGCCACGGCCCCATCGGGCCGACCGGCGCGTGGATCATCGTCAGTGCCGTGACCGTGATCGCGGAGAGGAGCCCTCGTGGATCTGGCACTCGCCCCGGAGACCCTGGCGCGTTGGCAGTTCGGGATCACCACCGTCTACCACTTCCTCTTCGTCCCCCTGACGATCTCCCTCTCCGCCCTCGTCGCCGGGCTGCAAACGGCCTGGGTGCGCACCGGCAACGAGAAGTACCTCAGGGCGACGAAGTTCTGGGGCAAGCTCTTCCTCATCAACATCGCCATGGGCGTGGTGACCGGCATCCTGCAGGAGTTCCAGTTCGGCATGAACTGGTCGGACTACTCCCGCTTCGTCGGCGACGTCTTCGGCGCGCCCCTCGCCTTCGAAGCCCTCATCGCCTTCTTCTTCGAGTCCACCTTCATCGGCCTGTGGATCTTCGGCTGGGACCGCCTGCCGCAGAAGATCCACCTCGCCTGCATCTGGATGGTCGCGGTCGGCACCGTGCTCTCCGCCTACTTCATCCTCGCCGCCAACTCCTGGATGCAGCACCCGGTCGGCTACCGCATAAACGAGGAGTCGGGCCGCGCCGAACTGACCGACTTCTGGCGCGTACTCACCCAGAACACGGCCATCGCGCAGTTCTCCCACACCATCACCGCGGCCTTCCTCACCGGCGGCGCGTTCGTCGTCGGCATCGCCGCGTACCACCTGATGCGCGGCCGGCACGTCGCCGTCATGCGCAGTTCGCTGCGGCTGGGCCTGATGACGATGGTCGTCGCCGGGCTGCTGACCGCGTTCACCGGCGACCGGCTCGGCAAGATCATGTACGAGCAGCAGCCGATGAAGATGGCCTCCGCCGAGGCCCTGTGGGAGACCGAGGCGCCCGCGCCGTTCTCGCTCTTCGCCATCGGCGACGTCGACAAGGGCCACAACAGGGTCGCCATAGAGGTCCCCGGCGTGCTGTCGTTCCTCGCCCACGACAACTTCTCCGACGAGGTCCCCGGCATCAACCCCACCAACGAGGAGCTGAAGGAGAAGTACGACGACAAGTTCGGGCTCGGCGACTACCGGCCCAACATCCCCGTCGCGTACTGGAGTTTCCGCTGGATGATCGGCTTCGGGATGTCCTCCCTCGCCCTCGGCGTCCTCGGGCTCTGGCTCACCCGCCGCCGCTTCTGGCTCGCCGGCCGGCTCCGTACCGGCGCGGGGGAGGTCCCCAGACTCGCGCTCACCAAGGACCGCGAACTCGGCGCCCGCCTCGGCGGCTGGTACTGGCGGCTGGCCTTCTACACCCTCCTCTTCCCCCTCGTCGCCAACGCCTGGGGCTGGATCTTCACCGAGATGGGCCGCCAGCCCTGGGTCGTCTACGGGGTCCTGCCCACCTCCTCCGCCGTCTCCCCCGGCGTCTCGCAGGGCGAGGTCATCACCTCGCTCAGCGTCTACACGCTCCTGTACGCCGCCCTCGCCGTCATCGAGGCCAAGCTGATGATCAAGTACGTGAAGGCGGGGCCACCCGAACTCACCGACTCCGACCGCAACCCGCCGACGAAGATCGGCGGCCACGACCGCGAAGACTCCGACCGGCCCATGGCCTTCTCGTACTGAGGGAGAGGAGACCACGCCATGGAACTGCACGTCGTCTGGTTCGTCCTGATCGCCGTCCTGTGGACCGGCTACTTCTTCCTGGAGGGCTTCGACTTCGGCGTCGGCGTCCTCACCCGGGTGCTGGCCCGCAACCGCGCCGAGCGGCGCGTGCTCATCAACACCATCGGCCCCGTCTGGGACGGCAACGAGGTCTGGCTGCTCACCGCGGGCGGCGCGACCTTCGCCGCCTTCCCCGACTGGTACGCCACCCTCTTCTCCGGCTTCTACCTGCCCCTCCTCCTCATCCTCGTCTGCCTCATCATCCGCGGCGTGGCCTTCGAGTACCGGGCGAAGCGCCCCGAGGAGCACTGGCAGCGCAACTGGGAACTCGCCATCTTCTGGGCCTCCCTGCTGCCCGCGTTCCTGTGGGGTGTGGCGTTCGCCAACATCGTGCGCGGGGTGCAGATCGGCCCCGACAAGGAGTACGTCGGCGACGTGTTCGACCTGCTCAACCCCTTCGCGCTGCTCGGCGGGCTGGTCACGCTCTTCCTCTTCACCTTCCACGGCGCGGTGTTCACGGCGCTGAAGACCGTCGGCGACATCCGGAGGCGGGCGCGCCGGCTGGCCACCGTCCTCGGTACGGCGACGGCGGCGCTGGCGCTCGGCTTCCTGTTGTGGCTCCAGACGGACACCGGCGACGGGCGGAGCCTGGTGACGCTGATCGCGGCGGTGGCGGCGCTGTTCTGCGCGATCGGCGCGGTGGCGGCGGGCCGGGAGGGGTGGTCGTTCCTCTACTCCGGGGTGACGATCATCGCCACGGTCGCGACGCTGTTCCTGGCGCTGTACCCGGACGTGATGCCGTCGAGCCTGAACCCGGCGTGGAGCCTGACGGCGGAGAACGCCTCGTCGACGCCGTACACGCTGAAGATCATGACGTGGTGCGCGGGGATCGCGACACCGGTGGTGCTGCTGTACCAGGGGTGGACGTACTGGGTGTTCCGCAAGCGCATCGGTACGCAGCACCTCGCGCCGGAAGCGCACGCGGCGGTCGCCGCGGGCGGTTCGGGTGCGGACGGCCCGCCCGCCGCGGACGGAGCGGGTGCGGACGGGACGGGTACCGGCGGGGCGGGCCGGTGACATGAAGCCCGTCGACCCGCGCCTGGCCCGGTACGCGCGCGCGACCCGGTCGTTCCTGCTCGCCACGGTCGCGCTGGGCGCGGCCGGCGCGGGGCTGCTCATCGCGCAGGCGGTGCTGATGGCGGAGATCGTCGTCGGCGCCTTCGAGGACGGCATGTCGGCCGCCGGTCTGCGTACGCCGCTGCTGCTGCTCGCGGCGGTCGCCGCGGGGCGGGCGGCGGTGAGCTGGCTGACGGAGCTGGCCGCGCACCGGTCGAGTGCGGCGGTCAAGTCGGAGCTGCGGATGCGGCTGCTGACGGAGGCGGTACGGATCGACGGCTCCCGCACTCCGGCGGGACAGGGCGCGGAGGGCGAACCCCGTACCGGCGAACTCGCCGCACTCGCCACCCGCGGCATCGACGCCCTGGACGCCTACTTCGCCCGCTACCTGCCCCAACTCGGCCTCGCCGTCGTCGTCCCCGCGGCCGTCCTGGCGCGCATCGTCACCGACGACTGGGTCTCCGCCGCGATCATCGCCGGCACCCTGCCGCTGATCCCGGTCTTCATGATGCTCATCGGCTGGGCCACCCAGGCGGCCACCGACCGCCAGTGGCGCACCCTGTCCCGGCTCTCCGCCCACTTCCTCGACGTGGTCTCCGGCCTGCCGACGCTCAAGGTCTTCGGCCGCGCGAAGGCGCAGGCCGACAACATCCGCACCATCACCGCCGACTACCGCCGCGCGACGATGCGCACGCTGCGGATCGCCTTTCTGTCGTCGTTCGCGCTGGAACTGCTGGCGACGATCTCGGTGGCGCTGGTCGCGGTCACCATCGGCATGCGGCTGGTCCACGGCGAACTGGACCTGTACACGGGGCTGGTGGTGCTCATCCTGGCCCCGGAGGCGTACCTGCCGCTGCGCCAGGTCGGTACGCACTACCACGCCGCGGCGGAGGGCCTGGCGGCGGCCGACAGGGTCTTCGCGGTCCTGGAACGGGGCGAGCCCCGCAAGGACGCGGCCACCCCCGGCGCCACCCCCGCCGCAGCGCCACCGGGCCCGACGACAGCAACCCCGTCGGCCCCGTCACCGTCGGCCCACTCACCGTCGACCCCATCGGCATCAACCCCGCACGCCCGCCCAAGGGTAGGTCCCCCCGCCGACAGCGCCTGCCCGCACGCACGCGACGCCGCCCTCGCCCTCGACGGTCTCGTCGTGCGGCACGACGGCCGGGCCGAGGACTCCCTGCCGCGTACGAGCCTCACGCTCCGCCCCGGCGAGACCGTGGCGCTGACCGGGCCCTCCGGCGCCGGCAAGTCCACGCTCCTCGCCGCGCTCCTCGGCCTCGTACGGCCCGCGGCCGGCCGGGTGCTCATAGGCGGGCGCGACCTCGCCGCCCTCGACCTGGTGAGCTGGCACGCGCAGGTCGCCTGGGTACCGCAGCGGCCCGCGCTCTTCGCCGGCACCGTCGCGGACAACGTCCGCCTCCCCC
>NZ_JACBXC010000188.1 GCF_013870535.1 Streptomyces phytophilus
GGGTCGCCGGAGCCGGGGATCGGGTCCTCGGTCAGCGGCGGGATGATCTGCGTGCCGGAAGGGGCGGTGACCGTGAGGTAGATGTTGAGGTAGTCGCCCTTGACGCCGCGCAGCACCTCGTCGGTGAAGGGGTACGTGAACAGCACCTCCAGCGAGTCCGGCAGCGCCTGCCCGGCGTCGGCGAGGTTCTTCAGCACGGGGCCGAGGGCCTTGAGGTCGGCGACCATGTCCTCCTTGCTCGCGTCGATGGTCTCCACCGCGACGTCGGAGAGCCGGTCCAGCGAGCGCAGCATGGTGACCAGCGAGCCGCGCTGCTCCTCCAGCACCTTCATGCCGGGGCTGAGGTCGTCGAGGACGACGCCGATCTCGGTCCTGCGGGTGGCGAGGGTGGCGGACAGCCGGTTGACGCTGTCGAGCGCGTCGGTGATGCCGTCCTTGTTGTCGTCGAGGCTCTTCATCAGGGTGTCGACGCGCTTGAGCATGGAGCGGACCTGCGGCTCGTTGCCGTCGAGCGCGTCGTTCAGCTCCCGGCTGATGGTGCGCAGCTGCTCGATGCCGCCGCCGTTGAGGAGCATCGACAGGGCGCCGAAGACCTCCTCGACCTCGGGGTTGCGGTTGGTGCGGGCGAGCGGGATGTCGGGCTCCGCGCCGGCCGGGGCCGCGGCCGCGGTCACATCCCCGGGGGCGGTGCCCAGGCCGCCCGCGTCCTGCGCGTCGATGCGCTTCTCGGCGGGCGGGGCAAGCAGTTGGACGTACTTCTCGCCCAGCAGGCTCGACTGCTCGATCCGGGCGTACGCGCCGGAAGGCAGCCGCACGTCGCCGTTGACCTTCATGGTGACCAGCGCGGTCCAGCCGTCGTCGGCGACCTCGATGCCGGTGACCCGGCCGACGGCCACGTCGTTGACCCGCACCGAGGACTGCGGCACGAGGCTCAGCACGTCCTCGAACTCGGCGGTGACCTCGTACGGGTGGCTGCCCAGGTCGGCGCCGCCGGGCAGCGGCAGGTCCTGGATGCCGGTGAACTCGACGTCGGCGCTCTGGTAGACCTCCATCACCACCAAGGGCGAGGCGAGGACGAGCGCGGCGGTCGCGATCCCGGCGACCGCCTTGAGGTACCGGTTCATCGCCCGCCTCCCCGCTCGGGCGTGCCGTAGACGTCGCCGACCGCGGGCAGCGGCAGCCCGGGCAGCTCCGCGCGCCGCTCGGCGGGCGCCGGTACGAGCCCTTCGCGTCCGGTGGCGCCGCCGGTGGCCGCCAGGCCGGCGTCCGGCGGGCCGCCCATGCTCAGCTCGTTGAGGTTGCCGCGGCCGTCGATGGTGCGCTTGCCGGGGTTGTACGCGCGCAGCAGGTTGTCGGTGGCCAGCGGCGCGGCGTCCAGCGCCTCGGCGAGCGAGGCCCGGTTGTCGACGAGCGTGCGGGTGAGCGAGGCGAGCTTGCCGACGTTGGTCCTGAGCCGGCCGCGGTTGTCCTCGATGAACCCCTGCACCTTGCCGAGGGCTTTGCCCAGTTCCTTCAGCGCCGCGGCCAGTTCGTCCTTGTCCTCGGCGAGGAAGGTGCCGACGTCGGCGAGCTGCCGCTCGGCGTCGCGCACCTGCGCGTCGTTCTTCTTCAGCATGGTGGTGAAGGACTGCAGGTTCTCGACCGTGGCGAAGAGGTCGCCGCTGCGGCCGGAGAGCGTCTGGGTGGCGTCGCCGAACCGGTCGATGCTGTCGCCGATCTCCTTGCCGTTGCCCTCCAGGTTGCGGGCGCCGGTCTCGATGAGCCCGCTCAGCTCGCCCTGCGCGTTGGCGCCGTCGGGGCCGAGGGCGTCGCCGAGGTCGGTGAGGGAGGCGTACAGCTCGTCGATCTCCACCGGCGTCGCGGTCCGTTCGACGGGGATCTCGTCGCCGTCCGCCAGCTCGGGCCCGCCGGTGTAGGCGGGGCTGAGCTGCACGTAGCGGCCGGAGACCACGCTCGGTGCGATGACCGCCGCCTGTACGTCCGCGGGCGCCGGGACGTCGTGGTCGAGGGTCAGCTCGACGCGCACCCGGTCCCCTTCGGGCTCGACGGAGTCGACGGTGCCGACCTTGACGCCCAGGATCCTGAGGTCCGAGCCGCCGTAGAGGCCGACTCCGGAGTCGAAGTAGGCGGTGACCGCCTTGCCTTCGGGGCCCGAGAGCGCCCGTACGCCCCAGGTGCCCGCGGCCGCCAGCACCGCCGCGGCGACCAGCAGCGCGACCGGTCTGCGGGGCCGCAGCCCGCCCGCGGCCGCGCGGACGCGCCGGGCCGCTCCCGTTCCAGGCCGTATCCTCATCGGCCCCCCTTCGGCTTGGGCGGCTTGCAGCCGGCGTCCGGCACGACGTCCGGCGCGTAGTCCTTGGGCACCAGGCCGCACAGGTAGCTGTCGAACCAGCGCCCGCTGCCGAGGGTGTTGCCGACGAGCCGGTAGTACGGGCCGGCCGTGGCCAGCGCCTTGTCGAGGTTCTTCTCGTTGTCCTGGAGCACGTCGGTGACGCGGTCGAGGGCGTCGAGCGTCGGCCCGATCTGCGCCTCGTTGTCGTCCACCAGCCCGTCCAGCTCCTTCGCCAGGTCCCGGGTGCCGGTGAAGAGGGCGTGGATCGCGTCGCGCCGGGCGCGTACCTCGGCGAGCAGGTCGTTGCCGTCCTCCAGCAGCGTCTCGAACGTGTCGTTCTGGTTCTTCAGGGTCTTGGTGATCTCGTTGCTGCCGGACAGCAGCCGGGCCAGCTCGGCATCCCGGGAGGAGAGGGTCTCGGAGAGGTCCGCCAGCCCGTTCGCCGCCTTGCGCACGTTCGGCGGGGTGTCCTCGAAGGTCTCCGAGATCACCTCGAAGCTGTCCGCGAGGGCCTTGGTGTCCAGTTCGCCGACGGTGGACGACAGGTCCTGGAACGCCTGCGTGACGTCGTACGGGGACGTGGTGCGGTCGACCGGAATGGGCTGGTCGGCGTCCTGCCGGGCGTCCCCGAGGGGGTCGACGGCCAGGTACTTCTCGCCGAGCAGCGTCTCGATGGCGATGGCGGCGGTGGACCGGTCGCCGATCCAGGCGTCGCGCACCGTGAAGTCGACCGCGACCTTCGCCCCGTCGAGCCCGACGCCGTCCACCTCGCCCACCTTCACGCCCGCGACCCGCACCTCGTCGCCGGGGCGCAGCCCGGCGGCCTCGGAGAAGTGGGCGGTGTAGGCGGTGCCGCCGCCGACGCCGGGGAGCGCGTCGGCGCGGTACGCGGCGAGCCCGCCGAGGGCGAGGACCAGCAGCCCCACCAGCGCCACGGCGACGGGGTTGCGTTCGCGTACGGGTTTCAGCGCGGGCAGTCTCATCGCTCGCACCTCGGCTGGGTCACGGAGATCCCGGTCGGCGGCTCGCTGCCGTCGGACGTGCTCACGCCCGTCACCTGCGCCTCGCAGAGGTAGAGGTTGAACCACGAGCCGTACGAGGCGAGCCGCCCCAGCGTGGCCATCTTCACCGGCGTCCGCTCCAGGAACTCCTCCACCAGCGGCACGTTGTCCGCCAGCCGCTCGGCGACGCGGCCGACCTGGTGGATGTCCTCCTTCAGCGGGGCGCGGCCGTCGTGTACGAGGTCGGCGGTGCTGGCCGTCAGGTCGCCCATGGCGTCGACGGCGCGGAAGAGCGGCTTGCGGTCGTCGGCGAAGCCGGAGACCAGGTCCTGGAGGGTGACCAGCAGGTCGTTGAACTCCTTCTCGCGGGTGTTGACGGTCTCCACCACCTCGGTGAGGTTGTCGATGACCTCGCCGATCACCCGGTCCTTCGCGGCGAGCGTGCTGGTCAGCGAGCCGACGGTCTCGACGAGGCTGTCGACCGTGCCGCCCTGGCCCTGGAGCACCTGGACGATCTCGTTCGCGAGCTTGTTGGTGTCCCGCGGCGACAGCCCCTGGAACAGCGGCTGGAAGCCGTTGAACAGCTCGGTGAGGTCGAGCGCGGGCCGGGTGCGCGCCAGCGGGATCGTGCCGCCTGGCGGGAGCGAGCGGCCCACCGGGCCCTCGCCCTGCTCCAGGTCGATGTAGCGCTGGCCGACCATGTTGAGGTACTTGACGGAGGCGTTGACGGAGGCGGGCAGCTCCCGCCCCTCCCGTACGGTGAACCCCACTCGCGCGTGCCGCCGCCCGCTCAGCTCGATGGACTCGACCTCGCCGACCTTCACCCCCGCCACCCGCACGCTGTCGCCCTCGACGAGGCCGGTGACGTCGGTGAAGCGGGCGCTGTAGCCGTCGGTGGGGCCGACGCCGGTGTTGGCGATGGAGAAGGCGAGGGCGGTGGTCGCGAGCGCGGTGACCACGACGAAGACGAGGGACTTGACCAGCGGCCCCGCGAGGCTTCTTCTGTTCACTTCAGCCGCACCTCCGTGCCGCGGAAGACGGGTCCGGCGAGCACGCTCGACCAGTCGGGCAGGTCGGCGGGCGGGCTCTCCATGCCGGCCGCGAGGAGTTCGTTGACAAGCTGGTTCTCCGCCGGGGAGTTGGGCAGCCCGAGGGCGTCCTCGTCGGTGGCGAGCGTCTTCGCGGACTGCGGCCGGCCCGCCGCGCCGCCGCTCCTGGAGGGCGCGCCGGTGTACGGGACGCCGTAGCACCGCGGGCCGCCGCCGGCGTCGAAGCGGGGGGTGTCCCGGCCGGGTACGTACTTGCCGCGGGACGGCAGCACCTCGACGTCCGCGTGCAGTCCGGGCTTGTCGGTGCCCTTGCCGAGCGCCTTGTCCATGACGGGCACGAAGTCGGCGAGGGTACGCAGCGTGCAGGGGAACGCCGGCGCGTACTCGGCGAGCTTCTCCACCGTGGGCCGGCCCTCCGCGGACAGCTGGATGATGTTCTCCCGGTTCTGCTCCAGGAAGGTGTCCAGGTCCTGCGACGTGGTCGTCAGCGTGCCGTACAGCCCGCCCAGGTCCTCGGCCTTCTCGGCGATGGTGCTGCTCGTCGTGGTCGCGTCCTGGAGCGCGTTGATCAGGTCGGGGACGGCGTCCGCGTACAGGTGGCCGAACTCGACCAGCTCGCGGATGTCGCGGTTGAGCGTCGGCAGGTGCGGGTTGAGCTTCCGCAGGTGGTCGTCGAGTTCGACGAGGGTGTCGCCGAGCTTCTTGCCGCGGCCGTCGAGCGCGTCGGCCATGGCGGTGAGGGTGGCGGAGAGCTTCGACGGCTTGACGGCGGTGAGCAGCGGCATCACGTTGTCGAGCACCTGCTCCAGCTCGATGGCGTTCTTGCTGCGGTCCTGCGGGATGACGCTGCCCGCCGCCAGCGTCTCGCCGGCCGCGCCCCCGTCCGCGGGCGGGACCAGGGAGACGAACCGCTCGCCGAACAGCGTGGTGGGCAGCATCTGCGCGGACACGTCCGCCGGGATGCGGTCGAGTTGGCCGGGCTTGAGGGCGAGCGTCAGCCGGGCGATCTCGCCGCCCTCCTCCGCGGAGATCTCCCGCACCTCGCCGACGACGACGCCGCGCATCTTCACCTCGGCATACGGGTGCATCTCGTTGCCGACGCTGCCGGTCTCGACCGTGACGGTCGCGGTGTCGGTGAACTCCTTGTTGTAGACGGCCACGGACAGCCACACCAGCAGCGCCAGCACGAGCAGGAACACCAGCCCCGCCAGCCTGCGTCTCGTCGTCTCCAGCGCGTCGCTCATCCGGACACCTTCACCGTGGTCGTGGTGCCCCAGATCGCCAGGCTGAGGAAGAAGTCGGTGACCGCGATGAGCACGATCGCGGTACGCACCGAGCGCCCCACGGCGACGCCGACGCCGGCGGGGCCGCCGGTGGCGCGGAAGCCGTAGTAGCAGTGCGCGAGGATCACCATCACGCTGAAGATCAGCACTTTCATGAACGACAGGAGCACGTCGGTCGGGGAGAGGAAGAGGTTGAAGTAGTGGTCGTACGTGCCGGCGGCCTGGTCGTTGTAGAACACGGTGACGGCGCGCGAGGCGAGGTACGAGCTGAGCAGCCCGATCCCGTAGAGCGGGACGATCGCCACGACCCCGGCGATGATGCGGGTGGTGACGAGGTACGGCATGGAGCGCACGCCCATGCCCTCCAGCGCGTCGACCTCCTCGTTGATCCGCATCGCGCCGAGCTGGGCGGTGAAGCCGGCGCCGACCGTGGCGGACAGGGCGAGCCCGGCGACGAGCGGGGCGATCTCGCGGGTGTTGAAGTACGCGGAGACGAAGCCGGTGAAGGCGGCGGTGCCGATCTGGTTGAGGGCCGCGTAGCCCTGGAGGCCGACGACCGTGCCGGTGAACAGGGTCATCGCGAACATCACGCCGATGGTGCCGCCGATGACGCCGAGGCCGCCGCTGCCGAAGGCGACCTCGGCGAGCAGCCGCTGCACCTCCTTGAGGTAGCGGCGGGCGGCCCGCGGGGTCCACAGCAGGGCGCGTACGTAGAAGATGAGCTGGTCGCCGGCCTGGTCGAGCCAGGAGAGCGGGCGGTCGAGGAGCCGGCCGGGACGCAGCCGCCGGGGAGGCCGCTCGTGCTCCCCCGCCGTGCCGTCCTTCTGGACCAGGGCCATCGCTCAGCCTCCCTTCGGGGGGACGACCTGCAGATAGATCGACGTCAGGATGGTGTTGACGAAGAACAGCAGCAGGAAGGTGATGACGACGGACTGGTTGACCGCGTCGCCGACGCCCTTGGGGCCGCCGCGCGGGTTGAGGCCGCGGTAGGCGGCGACGATGCCGGCGATGAACCCGAAGATCAGCGCCTTGATCTCGCTGATGTAGAGGTCGGGGAGCTGCGCGAGGGCGGAGAAGCTGGCGAGGTACGCGCCGGGGGTGCCGCCCTGGAGGATGACGTTGAAGAAGTAGCCGCCGAGCGTGCCGACGACCGAGACCAGCCCGTTGAGCAGGACCGCGACGCCCATCGTGGCCAGTACCCGGGGCACCACGAGCCGCTGGACGGGCGAGACGCCCATGACCTCCATCGCGTCCAGCTCCTCGCGGATCTTCCGCGAGCCGAGGTCGGCGCAGATCGCCGAGCCGCCGGCGCCGGAGATCAGCAGCGCCACGATGAGCGGTGACGCCTGCTGGATGACCGCGAGGACGCTGGCGCCGCCGGTGAAGGACTGGGCGCCGAACTGCTGGGTGAGCGAGCCGACCTGGAGGGCGATCACCGCGCCGAAGGGGATCGACACCAGGGCGGCGGGCAGGATCGTCACGCTGGCGATGAACCAGAACTGCTCGACGAACTCGCGCAGCTGGAACGGCCGCTTGAAGGACAGCCGGGCCACCGAAAGCGCCAGCGCGAACAGCTTCCCGGTCTCGCGCAGCGCGCCGGCACCGGGTACGGACCAGCCGGGGGCCGTCTCCTTCGGCGCGGCCTCCGGCTCCCCGCCGGGGTCCGGGTCCGGGGGGTCCGGGGGCTGCGGGACGGGCGGCAGGGTCGCGGTCACGGCCGCTCCTCCGGGGGCGCGGGCATGGTCAGCGTCTTCGCGTGGGCGACCGAGCCGC
>NZ_JACBXC010000189.1 GCF_013870535.1 Streptomyces phytophilus
GTGCAGCGCGTCCGCCGTGGCCTCCACGTCGTACGGATGCACCACGAGCGCGTCCTCGCCGAGGTCGGCGTACGCGCCGGCCTCCCGCGACAGCACCAGCGCGCAGCCGTCGTCCGAGACCACCGGGATCTCCTTCGCGACCAGGTTCATCCCGTCCCGCAGCGGGTTGACCAGCGCCACGTCCGCCAGCCGGTACGCGGCGAGCGAGCGGGCGAAGTCGTCCTCGACGTGCAGCACGACGGGCCGCCAGCCGTCCGTCCCGTACGTCTCGTTGATTTCCGCGGCGAGGCGGCGCACCTCGGCGGTGTAGTCCCGGTACACCGCCAGGTCCTGCCGCGACGGGTACGCGAACGCCAGCTTCACCACCCGCCCGTGCCACTCCGGCCGCCGCTCCAGCAGCCGCCGGTACGCGAGCAGCCCGCGGACGATGTTCTTGGACGGCTCGGTGCGGTCCACGCGTGCGACGACGGCGCGGTCCGTGCCGCCGATCTGCTCCCGCAGGGCCGCCATCCGCTCGGCCACGTCCGGCCGCCGGGACCGCTCGCGCAGGAACCCGGCGTCGGCACCGAGGGCGTGCACGTCGACCTGGGTGGTCCGGGTGCGGTCCGCGCCGTCGCCGAGGACGTCGCGGCAGCAGGCGGTGAACGCGTCGGCCCAGCGGCGGGTGTGGAAGCCGACGCGGTCGGCGCCGAGCAGCCCGCGCAGCAGGGCGGCGGCGATGTCGTCGGGGAGGAGCCGGAAGTAGTCCGGCGGCGCCCAGGGGGTGTGGGTGAAGTGGGAGATGCGCAGGTCGGGGCGGCGCTCGCGGAGCATGCCGGGCACGAGGCACAGGTGGTAGTCCTGCACGAGCACCGCCGCGCCCTCGGCGGCACCGTCGGCGAGGGCGTCGGCGAAGGCGCGGTTGTACGTCTCGTACGCGGCCCACTGGCGGCGGAACCCGGCGTCGAAGACGGGGGCGACGGGGATGTCGTAGAGCATGTGGTGGACGAACCACAGGACGGAGTTCGCGACGCCGTTGTAGGCGTCGTGGAAGACGTCCGGGTCGATGCCGAGCATCCGCACCCCCGGCTCGGCCACCCCCCGCCGCACGGCCTCCCGGTCCCCGTCACCGAGCGCGGCACACACCCACAGCGCCCCGGCGTCGGGCCCCACGGCACTGAGCCCGGACACGAGCCCGCCCCCGCCGCGCTTGGCGGCGAGCTCACCGTCGTCGCCGACGGCGTACGAGACGGGCCCGCGGTTCGACGCGACGAGCAGGGGTGCACGGGAGGACGCGACCATGCGCCGAGCCTAGCCACGGCAGCCCCCACCGAAACGCAACCGGGATGGTGTGGCCGAGACGAATGGGTCCGGGGGGAGCCCGCGGGGGCCCGGGGGCGCTGCCCCCGGACCCGGGGACCGGTACCGGGGTGTCCTGCTCCGGTGCGGCCCGCCCGGCGAGGGCTACGCCGCGGGGCGTTCCACGTACTCCCTGATCTCGCCCATCGGCGGCCGCTCCTCCGTGTCCACCCCGTACGTCCGCGGTTCGAACGCCCCGTCCTCCCCCCGGTCGAACTGCGTCAGCCGCGGCCGCACCAGGTGCCCCCGCGCCAGCCGCAGCTGCGCCGTGCGGTAGATCGACGCCGCCATCCGGCCCAGCGCCCGGTCGTCCTGGTGGCGGTGGCGGCGCACGCCCACGTCGACCTGCGCCAGCCCCGCCAGCCCCACCGTGTGCAGCGCGTCGACGAGCAGCCCCAGCTCCACCCCGTACCCCACCGGGAACGGCAGCCGCTCCAGCAGCGAGCGCCGCGCCGCGTACTCGCCGCCCAGCGGCTGGACGAAGCCGGCCAGCAGCGGCCAGTGCAGGTTGAGCAGCGGCCGGGCCACCAGCTCGGTGACCCGCCCGCCCTGGCCGGCCGTGCCCGTTTCCAGCGGCCTGTCGTACACGGCCTTCACGAACTCCACGTCCGGCTCGGTCAGCAGCGGCCCGACGATCCCGCTCACGAACGCCGTGTCGAAGTCCTTCAGATCCGCGTCCACGAAGCACACGATCTCGCCGCGCGTCACCAACAGCGACCGCCACAGCACCTCGCCCTTGCCCGGCAGCGCCGGCACCCGCGGCAGCACCTCGTCGCGGTGTACGACCCGCGCGCCGGCCGCGGCGGCGACCTCGGCGGTGCGGTCGGTGGAGCCGGAGTCCATCACGACCAGCTCGTCGACGAGCCCTCCGTCGGCGGGAGCCATCAGCTCCGCCCGGATGGCCGCGACGATCGCCCCGACCGTGGCCTCCTCGTCGAGCGCGGGCAGCACCACGCTCACCGTCCCGTTCGCGCCCAGCGCGCGCTTGGCCGCCAGCAGCCGCGCGTACGGCCGGTCCGCCGCGGACCAGGACCGCGTCCTCAGCCACTGCTCCACGTCATCGAGCACCTGCGGGCCTCCCCTTGCCGGTGGTCCTGTGAGGTGTGAGTGCCGTCTCGCGTGGCGGACGGCTCTCACAACTGTCCTGGGCGTCGGTTACAGTCTTGAACAACGTGCGTGACGTCCCTATGTCGGGGTCGGCGCGCCGGACAAAAGCGCCGGGCGGCTCCGCCGGGCCGGCGCCATACAGAGCTCATCCAGAGGGGCAGAGGGAACGGCCCGTTGAAGCCCCGGCAACCCTCCGTCCGGTACTCGCGACGCTGCGAGGCCCCGGACGGTGATGGTGCCAATTCCGTCCTGCGGCGAGATGCGTCGCGGGGAAGATGAGGAGAGAGGGCCTCGCCAGTATGGCTGTAGACACAGCTCCCACCCCCACCGCCGTGGACGGCGCCCCCGACCTGGGCCCTGCCGTCGCGCTGTCGTGCCGGGAGTGCGGAGAGCGGGTGCCGCTGGGTCCGGTGTTCGCGTGCCAGTCGTGTTTCGGGCCGCTGGAGGCGGCATACGAGCTTCCCGGCGGCGACGCCGAGGCGGCCGCCCGGCTGCGCAGCCGGATCGAGGCGGGGCCGCGGAGCATCTGGCGGTACGCGCCGCTGCTGCCCGTCCCCGCCGACGTGGCGGACAAGCCGAACCTGAACCCCGGTTTCACCCGGCTGCACCGCGCCGACCGCCTGGCGGCGGAGCTGGGCATCACGGGGGCGCTGCACGTCAAGGACGACTCGGGCAACCCGACGCACTCCTTCAAGGACCGCGTCGTCGCCATCGCCGTCGAGGCCGCCCGCGCCTTCGGCTTCACCACGCTGTCCTGTTCGTCCACCGGCAACCTGGCCGGTGCGGTCGGCGCCGCCGCGGCGCGGGCGGGGCTGCGTTCGTGCGTGTTCATCCCGTACGACCTGGAGCACGCGAAGGTCGTCATGGCCGCGGTCTACGGCGGTGAGGTCGTCGGCATCGAGGGCACGTACGACGACGTGAACCGCTTCTGCTCGGAGCTGATCGGCGACCCGGTCGGCGAGGGCTGGGGCTTCACGAACGTCAACCTGCGCCCGTACTACGCGGAGGGCTCCAAGACCCTCGCCTACGAGATCTGCGAGCAGCTCGGCTGGCGGCTCCCGGACAACATCGTCATCCCGGTCGCCTCCGGCTCCCAGCTCACGAAGATCGACAAGGGGCTGAAGGAGCTGATCGCGACGGGGCTGGTCGAGGAGCGCCCGTACAAGATCTTCGGCGCCCAGGCGGCCGGCTGCTCCCCGGTCTCGCGGGCCTTCAAGGACGGCCACGACGTGGTACGTCCCGTGCGGCCCGACACCATCGCGAAGTCCCTCGCCATCGGCAACCCGGCCGACGGCCCGTACGTGCTGGACATCGCCCGCCGCACCGGCGGCGCGGTGGAGGACGTGACGGACGCGGAGGTCGTCGACGCGGTGAAGCTGCTGGCCCGTACCGAGGGCGTCTTCGCGGAGACGGCGGGCGGCGTGACGTTCGGCGTGCTGGCGAAGCTCGTCGCGGACGGCTGGATCGACCCGGCCGAGACCACCGTCGCGATCAACACCGGCGACGGTCTGAAGACCCTCGACGCGGTCGCTCCCACCACGGGGCCGACCGCGATCATTCGTCCCACACTCGACTCCTTCCGAGAGGCCGGCCTCGCATCATGAGCGTGAACGTCCGAATTCCGACCATCCTCCGTACGTATACCGACGGGCGGGCAGAGGTGAACGCCGAGGGCGCGACCCTGGCCGAGGTGATCGAAGACCTGGAGAAGAACCACCGCGGCATCGCCGCGCGGGTGCTGGACGATCAAGGCAAGCTGCGTCGCTTCGTGAACGTCTATGTGAATGACGACGACGTCCGCTTCGCCGATGGCCTGCAGACTCCCACCCCTGAGGGGGCGGGTGTGTCGATCATCCCGGCGGTCGCCGGAGGCTGCTGAACCCCGCTGCCGCGCGTACGGCCCCACCGATCCGGAGTGGGGCCGTTCGCATGTCCGTGCACGCGATAGGGTTGGGGCGTTCCCCCCTCGTGGCCCATGCTCCACGCATATGAGAACACGACAAGTTCCGTGCAAATGCGGAGAGTTAATTGTCGTGATGGTGAGTTATGCCCTGCCCGAGTTGTCAGGGAATGGCGGAAATTGATTGGAAATATACCGATCGAGTGTCCGCAGAATTCTCGTCCGATTGACCTGTTGCACTGGGCATCTGTGCGGATACATTCAGCCGCGGTCGACGCGTTCCGGCGCACGCCCCGGCGTGCATCCGGGGGTGAGGTCTGACCCGGGTCCGCGGAGTGCGGTCCTGTGTAAGGGCCGGCAATAGGGGAGTTTGGAATGGCTCAGGGCACCGTCAAGTGGTTCAACGCGGAGAAGGGGTACGGCTTCATCGCGGTCGACGGTGGTGCGGATGTCTTCGTCCACTACAGCGCGATTCAGATGGACGGATACCGCACCCTCGAGGAAGGCCAGCGGGTCGAGTTCGAGATCTCGCAGGGTCAGAAGGGGCCGCAGGCAGACATGGTCCGCGTCAGCGGCTGAGCGCCGGGCATCGACCACGGACGACTCGCGACGGGCCCGCACCCCCCGGGGTGCGGGCCCTCTGCTGTCCGCGTCCGCCCGCGACTTGGTGCGGGGTGCCGCGGTCCGGTTCCGCTCTGCGCATGAGAAGCCCGCACCCGCTTGCACTCGCAGGGGGCGAGTGCTAATCATTGGCGTTAGCACTCTCCCCGTGAGAGTGACAGAACGGGACCGGTTCGGTGAGGTCCGTACGCCGGGTGGGAGGGAACCACGCGGGTCGCGGGCCGTCCGTCGCGGGCGCCAGCGCGGTCCGGACACAGACGACCCCCCTGTCCGGGAGGACTCAACACAATGGCCAAGACCATCGCGTTCGACGAGGAGGCGCGGCGCGGCCTTGAGCGCGGCATGAACCAGCTCGCCGACGCCGTCCGCGTCACCCTCGGCCCCAAGGGCCGGAACGTCGTCCTTGAGAAGAAGTGGGGCGCCCCCACGATCACGAACGACGGTGTCTCCATCGCCAAGGAGATCGAGCTAGAGGACCCGTACGAGAAGATCGGCGCCGAGCTGGTCAAGGAGGTCGCGAAGAAGACGGACGACGTAGCCGGCGACGGCACGACGACCGCGACCGTCCTCGCCCAGGCCCTGGTCAAGGAGGGTCTGCGGAACGTGGCCGCCGGCGCCAACCCGATGGCGCTGAAGCGCGGCATCGAGAAGGCCACCGAGGCCGTCTCCGCCGCCCTGCTGGAGCAGGCCAAGGACGTGGAGACCAAGGAGCAGATCGCCTCCACCGCCTCCATCTCCGCCGGCGACACCCAGATCGGCGAGCTGATCGCCGAGGCCATGGACAAGGTCGGCAAGGAAGGCGTCATCACCGTCGAGGAGTCGCAGACCTTCGGGCTGGAGCTGGAGCTCACCGAGGGCATGCGCTTCGACAAGGGCTACATCTCCGCCTACTTCGCCACCGACATGGAGCGCATGGAGGCGGAGCTTGAGGACCCGTACATCCTCATCGCCAACTCCAAGATCAGCGCGGTCAAGGACCTGCTGCCGCTCCTGGAGAAGGTCATGCAGTCCGGCAAGCCGCTGCTGATCATCGCCGAGGACGTCGAGGGCGAGGCCCTGTCCACCCTCGTGGTGAACAAGATCCGCGGCACCTTCAAGTCCGTCGCCGTCAAGGCCCCGGGCTTCGGCGACCGCCGCAAGGCCATGCTCGGCGACATCGCCATCCTCACCGGTGGCCAGGTCATCTCCGAGGAGGTCGGCCTCAAGCTGGAGAGCGCGACCCTCGACCTGCTGGGCCGCGCCCGCAAGGTCGTCATCACCAAGGACGAGACCACCATCGTCGACGGGTCCGGCGACAGCGAGCAGGTCCAGGGCCGGGTCAACCAGATCCGCGCCGAGATCGACAACAGCGACTCCGACTACGACCGCGAGAAGCTGCAGGAGCGGCTCGCCAAGCTGGCCGGCGGCGTGGCCGTCATCAAGGCCGGTGCCGCGACCGAGGTCGAGCTGAAGGAGCGCAAGCACCGCATCGAGGACGCCGTGCGCAACGCGAAGGCGGCCGTCGAGGAGGGCATCGTCGCCGGCGGTGGCGTGGCGCTGCTGCAGGCCGGTCACGTCTTCGAGAAGCTGGAGCTCCAGGGCGACGAGGCCACCGGTGCCTCCGCGGTGAAGCTGGCCCTGGAGGCCCCGCTGAAGCAGATCGCGGTCAACGCCGGCCTTGAGGGCGGCGTTGTGGTGGAGAAGGTGCGCAACCTGACCGCCGGTCACGGGCTCAACGCCGCCAGCGGTGAGTACGTCGACATGATCGCCGAGGGCATCCTCGACCCGGCCAAGGTGACCCGCTCCGCGCTGCAGAACGCGGCGTCCATCGCGGGCCTGTTCCTCACCACCGAGGCCGTCGTCGCCGACAAGCCGGAGAAGGAGAAGGCCGCGGCCGGGGGCGGTATGCCCGGCGGCGACATGGACTTCTGATCCAGGTCTGCCGGGTCCGGACGTCCGCGCCGAGCGCGGCCGGACAGCCGGACGGCTGACGAACCGAGGGCGGCACCCCCTGCGGGGTGCCGCCCTCGGGCGCGTCGGGGAACGGCCGGCCCCGGGCGCGCCCCGGGACGGCCCGGTCAGCTCACGTCGGTCGCGGACTTCAGGGCCACCCGCAGATGGCCGTGCGAGGCGTCGAGCAGCCGCTCCGCCGTGGAGCCGTCGACGCCGCCGAGGATGGTGAGGATCGCGTTCTTCACCTCGCCGCGGGTCTCGGCCAGGGCGGCCTCCACCTCCTCGTCGCCCGCGCCCGTCGCCAGCGCGACGATGCGCCGCGAACGGGCCTGCAGCTTCTCGTTGGAGGCGCGCACGTCGACCATCAGGTTCCCGTACGTCTTGCCCAGCCGGATCATCGTGATCGTCGACAGCATGTTGAGCACGAGCTTCTGCGCCGTGCCCGCCTTCAGCCGCGTCGACCCCGCGATCAGCTCGGGGCCCACGACGACCTCGATGGCGTGCTGCGCCGCCGCGCCCAGCGGCGAACCG
>NZ_JACBXC010000019.1 GCF_013870535.1 Streptomyces phytophilus
CTCGCGCAGCCAGCGCAGCAGCAGGTCCAGCGACTCGGGGAAGTCGCTCTCGTACGCGGCGAGGCCGGTGCCGAAGACCTCCAGGTCCACCCACGGCCCGCCCCGCCCCACCCCGAGCACGAAGCGCCCCTGCGCGGCGTGGTGGAGCAGCGCGGCCTGCTCGCCGAGGGCGACGGGGTGCTGCGTGGGCAGCACGCTGACGGCGGTGCCGACGCGGATGCGGCTGGTGCGGCCGAGGAGCAGCGCGGCCAGGGTGACCGCCGAGGGGCAGGTGCCGTACGGGATGAAGTGGTGCTCGGCGAGCCAGACGGAGTCGAGCCCCGCCTCCTCCGCCGCTACGCCCGTCCGCACGGCGCGGTGCAGGGCTTCGCCCTGTCCCTGGCCGGGAAACTGGGCGGCGAGCACAAACGAGCCGATGTGCATCCTGCCCCCTGTGTACCGATGGTGCTGTTGTGCGAGGGGTACGAAAGGCCCGTCACCTGCGGCGATGGGGCGCAACCCCGAAGTCGTCTTCATTGTTGGTGATAGGCGGGTGAATCGTCATTCTTTGTGCCCGGGGCTGGACTTCGTGCCCCGTACCCTGGTAGGGAATTCGTCACGACGATCTTCCCGAGGTGCCGACGTGTCCCCCCGCCGGAACAAGCCGCGCTCGCGCGGCGCCGCCCGTCCGCCCGCGGACGACGACCTCGCCGGCCGCATCGGCATGCCCGACGCGGTGGACTACGGGGGCGAGGAGTTCCTCTTCCGCCGCGTCTCCGGGTCCGCGGCCGACAAGAGCTACCGCTGCCCGGGCTGCGATCAGGAGATCCGCCCCAGTACGCCGCACGTGGTGGCGTGGCCGGAACACCGCGGCGCGGACCTGCGCCGGCACTGGCACACGGCCTGCTGGAACGCCCGCGACCGCCGCGGCACCCGGCCGCAGCGCTCGCGGAACGCGCCGCGCCACTGACGCCGCACGCGCCGGCGCGGACGCACCACCCGCGATACCGGGCAACCCCTCTGTGGTCCAGACCTATTGACGATTGGTACAGACCTTCTCTACGCTCCCGCATTACTGCGGTGAGCATGACATCCTGACCGATGCTCGCCGGGCGACGCAGGTCCCACCCCCACACGCATCCGGACCTAGGAGCACGCCCTTGAGATCCCCCCACGTACGCACCCGTACCCGCGTCATCGGCGTTCTGCTGACTCTGGCGCTCGCGATCCCGCTCACGGTGCTGGCCACGCTCGCCCCGTCCAGCACCGCGGGCGCCGCGACGACCCCCGCCGGGCCCAAGGCCGCCGGGGTGAAGCTCGGCTACTTCACCGAGTGGGGCGTCTACGACCGCAACTACCACGCCAAGAACCTCGACACCTCCGGCTCGGCCCAGAAGCTCACCCACATCAACTACGCCTTCGGCAACGTCCAGGGCGGCCGCTGCACCATGGGCGACTCCTTCGCGGCCATCGAGAAGAGCTACACCGCGGACCAGAGCGTCGACGGCGTCGCCGACACCTGGGACCAGCCGCTGCGCGGCAACTTCAACCAGCTGCTCAAGCTGAAGAAGAAGCACCCGAACCTCAAGATCCTCTGGTCCTTCGGCGGCTGGACCTGGTCCGGCGGCTTCGGCCAGGCCATGCAGAACCCCGAAGCGTTCGCGCAGTCGTGCTACGACCTGGTGAACGACCCGCGCTGGCAGGGCCTGTTCGACGGCATCGACCTCGACTGGGAGTACCCCAACGCCTGCGGCCTGTCCTGCGACACCAGCGGCCCGGCCGTGATGAAGAACATGATGCAGGCGTTCCGCGCGAAGTTCGGCGACCAGCTCGTCACCGCCGCCATCACGGCGGACGCCTCCGCCGACGGAAAGATCGACAAGGCGGACTACGCCGGCGCCGCCGAGTACGCCGACTGGTACAACGTCATGACGTACGACTTCTTCGGCGCCTGGGACGCGCAGGGCCCCACCGCCCCGCACTCGCCGCTGACGTCGTACGACGGCATCCCGATCGCCGCGTTCCACTCCGACGCCGCGATCCAGAAGCTGAAGGGCATCGGCATCCCGGCCAACAAGCTGCTGCTCGGCGTCGGCTTCTACGGCCGCGGCTGGACCGGCGTGACCCAGAGCGAACCCGGCGGCACGGCCACCGGACCCGCGCCCGGCAAGTACGAGCAGGGCATCGACGACTACAAGGAACTCAAGGCCAAGTGCCCCACCACCGGCACCGTCGCCGGCACCGCGTACGCGCACTGCGGCAACCAGTGGTGGAGCTACGACACCCCGCAGACCATCGGCGGGAAGATGTCCTACGCCAAGCAGCAGGGCCTCGGCGGCGCGTTCATCTGGGAGATGAGCGGTGACACCGCGAACGGCGAGCTGATGTCGGCGGTCAACAGCGGCCTCGGCTGAGGCCGTTCGGCCGGCCACCGCGCCGGCCACCGCGCCGACCGGAGCCCGGGAAGGTGGAGTCGCCCCCACCGACCCGGGCTTCTGCCATTTGGTCCAGACCTATTGACCACATTGGTATGTACCAATAGCCTCCCTGGCGAGTGAGTGTCATGGCATGAACAACACCTGGCTCGTGTACGACGGACGGCCGTACGCGCGGACGCGCCGCCCGCACCTGTTCGGAACGGCACTCGACGAGGGAGACACACCTTGAGATCCCCCACCGGCAGTCGCCTGCTGAGACGCGCCACGGCCATCGTGGCCGCCGTGGCCATCCCGCTCGCCGCCATGGTCGGACTCGCCAGCCCCGCCCAGGCGGCCGGGGCGACCGCGACCTACCAGAAGGCCGCAGACTGGGGCACCGGCTTCGAGGGCAGGTGGACGGTGAAGAACACCGGCACCGCCTCGATCTCCTCCTGGTCCATATCCTGGGACTTCCCCGCCGGCACCAGCGTCACGTCCTCCTGGGACGCCGACGTCTCCCACACCGGCACCCGCTGGACCGCCAAGAACAAGTCGTACAACGGCAGCCTCGCCCCGGGCGCCAGCCTCACCTTCGGCTTCAACGGCTCCGGCAGCGGTGGCGGCACCGTCACCAACTGCACCCTGAACGGCGACGCCTGCGACGGCGGCGGCGTCCCCGGCGACAGCGCCCCCTCGGCTCCCGGCACGCCCAGCGCCGGGACCGTCACGGACACCTCCGTGGCGCTGAGCTGGACGGCCGCCACCGACGACAAGGGCATCAAGAACTACGACGTGTACCGCGGCAGCACCAAGGTCGCCACGGTCACCGACACCAGGTACACGGACACCGGCCTGACCGCCGGCACCCCGTACACCTACAGCGTCCGCGCCCGCGACACCGCGGACCAGGTCGGCCCCTCCAGCGGCTCGCAGACCGTCACCACCACGGGCGGCGGCGGCCCCGGCGGCAACAAGATCAAGATGGGGTACTTCACCGAGTGGGGCGTCTACCAGCGCAACTACCACGCGAAGAACCTCGACACCTCCGGCACGGCGCAGAAGATCAACACCATCAACTACGCCTTCGGCAACGTCCAGAACGGCCGCTGCACCATGGGTGACTCCTACGCCGCGATCGAGAAGGCGTACGGCGCCGGCGAGAGCGTCGACGGCGTCGCCGACACCTGGGACCAGCCGCTGCGCGGCAACTTCAACCAGCTGCTCAAGCTCAAGAAGAAGCACCCGAACCTCAAGATCCTCTGGTCGTTCGGCGGCTGGACCTGGTCCGGCGGCTTCACCCAGGCCATGCAGAACCCGGCCGCCTTCGCCCAGTCCTGCTACGACCTCGTGTACGACCCGCGCTGGCAGGGCCTGTTCGACGGCATCGACCTCGACTGGGAGTACCCCAACGCCTGCGGTCTGACCTGTGACAGCAGCGGCCCGGCCGTGATGAAGAACATGATGCAGGCGTTCCGCGCGAAGTTCGGCAACAAGCTCCTCACCGCCGCCATCACGGCGGACGCCTCCAGCGGCGGGAAGATCGACAAGGCCGACTACGCCGGTGCGGCACAGTACGTCGACTGGTACAACGTCATGACGTACGACTTCTTCGGCGCCTGGGACGCGCAGGGCCCCACCGCCCCGCACTCGCCCCTGACCTCCTACGACGGCATCCCGATCGCGGCGTTCCACTCCGACGCCGCGATCCAGAAGCTGAAGGGCATGGGCATCCCGCCGGCCAAGCTGCTGCTCGGCGTCGGCTTCTACGGCCGCGGCTGGACGGGCGTGACGCAGAGCGCGCCCGGCGGCACCGCGACCGGCCCGGCACCCGGCAAGTACGAGCAGGGCATCGACGACTACAAGGAGCTGAAGAGCAGGTGCCCCGTCACCGGAACGGTCGCGGGCACGGCGTACGCCCACTGCGGCAACCAGTGGTGGAGCTACGACACCCCGGCGACACTCACCGCGAAGATGACCTACGCCAAGAACCAGCAGCTCGGCGGCGCGTTCATCTGGGAACTCAGTGGTGACACCGCCAACGGCGAGCTGATGACCGCGGTCAACAACGGTCTCGGCTGACCCTCAGACGGGCCTGAGCCCGGGGTTTCCGGCGTGCGCTCGCCTCCCCGCCCCGGGTTCAGGCCCTTTCCCGTTCCCACGGACGAGTCTCCTCAGGCGCTACGCCACGTTGACGCGCTGCCCCGGCGGGGCCGCCTCCAGCCAGGCGAGGAAGCCGGTGAGCGCGTCCTCGCTCATCGCCAGCTCGATCCGGTCCTCGTCGTGCCGGCAGGCCAGCACGACGGCGTCGGAGAGCAGGGCGAGTTCCTCCTCGCCCGCGGGGGCCCGGCGCTCCAGCACCTCGATGGCGTCCCGCCGCAGCACGCGGCGCGGCCTCGGCGCGTAGGAGAAGACCCGGAACCACTCGATGACGTCACCGCTGTAGCGGGCGACGCCGTACGCCCAGCCCTTCCCGGGCCGATCGGCGCGGGCGGACCGGCGCAGACTGCAGTCGAAGGTGCCGCCGGCCCGCTGGATCAGCCGGCGGCGCAGTCCGAAGAGGAAGAGGCCGAGCAGCAGCAGGGCGACCACCGCCCCGGCCAGTAGCAAAGCGAGGAACATCTCCACAGACCTCCTCGCCGCTCCTCTCGCGTGGCCTCAGTGACCCGCCACGGCCAGGAGCCGCACTTCCGCGCGTCGCTCCGCCCCCGCGTCGGCGTCCGCCTTGGCCTGCTCCAGGGCGCGCTCCGCGCGCTCCACGTCGATCTCGTCGGAGAGCTCGGCGATCTCGGCGAGCAGCGAGAGCTTGTTGTCCGCGAAGGAGATGAAGCCGCCGTGCACGGCCGCCAGGACCGTGCCGTCCCCGCCGGAGCCCGTCGTACGGATCGTCACGGGGCCGGACTCCAGCACCGTGAGCAGCGGCTGGTGTCCGGGCATGATGCCGATGTCACCGGACGGGGTGCGCGCGATGACCCGGGTGGCCTCGCCGGACCAGACGCTACGGTCCGCGGCGACCAACTCGACGTGCAGCTCGGCCACGATGGCTCCTCAACTGGGGTTTAGCAGAGAATAACTGGTTTGCGGGCCGGGGGCGGGGCGAACCCCGCCCCCGATTGGCTCGGAGCCAATGAAAACCGCGGGCGGACCCGTCAGGAGACGCCCAGCTCCTTCGCCTTGGCCTTGAGGTCCTCCAGGCCACCGCACATGAAGAACGCCTGCTCGGGGAAGTGGTCGTACTCGCCGTCGGCGATCGCGTTGAACGCGGCGATCGACTCGTCCAGCGGCACATCCGATCCGTCGAGACCGGTGAACTGCTTCGCCGCGTGGGTGTTCTGCGACAGGAAGCGCTCGATCCGGCGGGCCCGGGAGACGGTGAGCTTGTCCTCCTCGGACAGCTCGTCCATACCCAGAATGGCGATGATGTCCTGCAGGTCCTTGTACTTCTGCAGGATCGCCTTCACGCGCGTGGCGCACTCGTAGTGCTCCTGCGCGATGTAGCGCGGGTCGAGCACCCGGGAGGTGGAGGCCAGCGGGTCCACCGCGGGGTAGATGCCCTTCTCGGAGATCGGACGGGAAAGCTCCGTCGTCGCGTCGAGGTGGGCGAAGGTGGTCGCCGGGGCCGGGTCGGTGTAGTCGTCCGCGGGCACGTAGATCGCCTGCATCGAGGTGATCGAGTGGCCGCGGGTCGAGGTGATGCGCTCCTGGAGGAGACCCATCTCGTCCGCGAGGTTCGGCTGGTAGCCCACCGCGGAGGGCATGCGGCCCAGCAGGGTGGAGACCTCGGAGCCGGCCTGGGTGAAGCGGAAGATGTTGTCGATGAAGAACAGCACGTCCTGCTTCTGCACGTCGCGGAAGTACTCCGCCATCGTCAGACCCGCCAGCGCGACGCGCAGCCGGGTACCCGGCGGCTCGTCCATCTGCCCGAAGACCAGCGCGGTCTGCGGCAGCACGCCGGACTCGGCCATCTCCGCGATGAGGTCGTTGCCCTCACGGGTGCGCTCGCCGACGCCGGCGAACACCGAGACGCCCTCGTGCAGCTTGGCCACACGCATGATCATCTCTTGGATGAGCACGGTCTTGCCCACGCCCGCGCCGCCGAACAGGCCGATCTTGCCGCCCTTGACGTACGGGGTGAGCAGGTCGACGACCTTCAGACCGGTCTCGAACATCTCGGTCTTGGCTTCGAGCTGGTCGAAGGGGGGCGCGGTGCGGTGGATCGGCCAGCGCTCGGTGATCTCCGACTCGTCGACCTCGTCGTTGAGGATGTCACCCAGGGTGTTGAACACCCGGCCCTTGGTGACGTCGCCGACGGGGACGGTCAGGCCCTCGCCGGTGTCGGTCACCGGGGCCTGGCGGACCAGGCCGTCGGTGGGCTGCATGGAGATGGCGCGTACCACGCCCTCACCGAGGTGCTGGGCGACCTCCAGGGTCAGCACCTTGATCTCGCCCGCGTTGGCGGGGTCGGAGACCTCGACGGTCAGCGCGTTGTAGATGTCGGGCATCGCGTCGACGGGGAACTCCACGTCGACGACCGGGCCGATGACCCGCGCGACTCGGCCGTTCGCCGTGGCAGTCGCCGGGGTGGTCGTTGCAGTGGTCATTATCGGTCACTCCCCGCAGAAGCGTCGGCGAGGGCGTTCGCGCCACCGACGATCTCGCTGATTTCCTGGGTGATTTCGGCCTGACGGGCCTGGTTGGCAAGCCGCGTGAGCGACTTGATGAGTTCCTCGGCGTTGTCCGTCGCCGACTTCATCGCACGGCGGGTGGCGGCGTGCTTGGAGGCGGCCGACTGCAGCAGCGCGTTGTAGATCCGGCTCTCGACGTACCGCGGCAGCAGCGCGTCGAGCACGGCGTCCGCGGACGGCTCGAAGTCGTACAGCGCCTGGTACTCGTGCTCCTTCTTCCGCGCCGCCTCGAAGACCTCCATCGACTCCTCGGCGGTCTTCTCGAAGACGATCGGCAGCAGCCGGTTGTCCCGCGCGGTCTGCGTCATCATCGAGTGGAACTCGGTGTAGACGATGTGGATCTCGTCCACGCCGCCCTCCGAGGTCTCCTTGCTCAGCGCCTCGATGAGCGGCGCGGCCACCTTCTTCGCGTCCGCGTACGTCGGGTTGTCGGTGAAGCCGGTCCACGACTCGGTCACCGGCCGCTCGCGGAAGCCGAAGTAGGAGACGCCCTTGCGGCCGACGATGAAGTGGTCGACCTGCCTGCCCGCGCCGGTCAGCCGGGTGGTCAGCGCCTCGGCCTGCTTGATGGCGTTGGAGTTGTAGCCGCCGGCCAGACCGCGGTCGCTGGTGATCAGCAGTATCGCGGCCCGCACCGGCCGCTCCACCTCGGTGGTCAGCGGGTGCTTCGTCTCCGAGCCCGCGGCCACCGCCGTGACGGCGCTGGTCAGCTCGGTCGCGTACGGCGTGGAGGCCGCCACCTGGCGCTGCGCCTTGACGACGCGCGAGGCGGCGATCATCTCCATCGCCCTGGTGATCTTCTTGGTCGCAGAGACGCTACGGATCCGCCTCTTGTAGACCCGCATCTGGGCGCCCATGCTCAGCCCTCGCCCAGCAGCTTGCCGTCCGAGGTCTCGAACTGCCGCTTGAAGGACTCGACCGCTTCGCGCAGCGCCTCGACGGTCTCGTCGGCCATCTTGCCGCCCTCGCGGATGCCCGTGAGCAGGTCCTTGTTCTCCCGGTGCAGGTGGTCGAGCAGCTCGCGCTCGAACCGCTTGACGTCCCCGACGGGCACGTCGTCCAGGATGCCGTTGGTGCCGGACCACACGGCCACGACCTGGTCCTCGGTGGGGAAGGGCGCGTACTGCGGCTGCTTCATCAGCTCCATCATCCGCTGGCCCCGCTCCAGGGCCGCCTTGGAGGCGGCGTCCAGGTCGGAGCCGAAGGCGGCGAACGCCTCCAGCTCGCGGAACTGCGCCAGGTCCAGCTTCAGCCGGCCGGAGACCTGCCGGATCGCGCGGTGCTGGGCGGCACCGCCGACGCGGGAGACGGAGATACCGACGTTCAGCGCCGGGCGCTGGCCCGAGTTGAACAGGTCGGACTCCAGGAAGCACTGGCCGTCGGTGATGGAGATCACGTTGGTCGGGATGTACGCCGACACGTCGTTCGCCTTGGTCTCGATCACCGGCAGACCGGTCATCGAGCCGGCGCCCAGGTCGTCGGAGAGCTTGGCGCAGCGCTCCAGCAGCCGGGAGTGCAGGTAAAAGACGTCGCCGGGGTACGCCTCGCGGCCCGGCGGGCGGCGCAGCAGCAGCGACACGGCGCGGTACGCCTCGGCCTGCTTGGACAGGTCGTCGAAGATGATCAGGACGTGCTTGCCCTGGTACATCCAGTGCTGGCCGATGGCCGAGCCGGTGTAGGGGGCCAGGTACTTGAAGCCCGCCGGGTCGGACGCCGGGGCCGCCACGATCGTGGTGTACTCCAGGGCGCCGGCCTCCTCCAGCGCGCCGCGCACGCCGGCGATGGTGGAGCCCTTCTGGCCGATCGCCACATAGATGCAGCGGACCTGCTTGTTCGGGTCGCCGGAGTGCCAGTTGTCGCGCTGGTTGATGATCGTGTCGATGCCGAGGGCGGTCTTGCCCGTCTGCCGGTCACCGATGATCAGCTGGCGCTGGCCGCGGCCGATGGGGGTCATCGAGTCGACGGCCTTGTAGCCGGTCTCCATCGGCTCGTGCACCGACTTGCGCTGCATGACCGTGGGAGCCTGCAGCTCCAGCGCACGGCGGCCCTCGGTGGCGATCTCGCCGAGGCCGTCCACCGCGTTGCCCAGGGGGTCGACGACCCGGCCCAGGTAGCCGTCGCCGACCGGCACGGAGAGGACCTCGCCGGTACGGGTGACCGGCTGCCCCTCCTCGATGCCCCTGAACTCGCCGAGGACGACCGCACCGATCTCCCGCTCCTCAAGGTTGAGGGCGAGGCCGAGGGTGCCGTCCTCGAACTTCAGCAGCTCGTTCGCCATCGCCGAGGGCAGCCCCTCGATCTTGGCGATGCCGTCCATGGCCTGCGATACCGTGCCGACCTCTTCGCGCGAGGCCGCGTCCGGCTGGTACGACTGGACATAGCTCTCCAGCGCGTCCCGGATCTCCTCCGGCCGGATCGTGAGCTCCGCCATCTGGGTTCCCTGCTCTCCTTGTTGGGCCCGTAAGTTCTTGCGTCCACGGCCCCACTCGGGCCGCTGGTGATGCTCTGGAGTCGGGGTGTGACGGTCGGTGACCGTCAGCCCGCCATACCGCGCTTCACCTCGTCGAGGCGGTCGGCGACGGAGCCGTTGATGACCTCGTCGCCCACCCGCACCGAGATCCCGCCGAGGACCGCGGGGTCCACGTCCAGGTTCAGGTGCATGTCCCGGCCGTACAGCCGGGACAGCGCGGCGCCGAGGCGCTCCTTCTGCCCGTCGCTGAGCGGCACCGCGGTGGACACGACCGCGACCATCCGGTGCCGGCGCTCCGCGGCGAGCTTGGACAGGGCCTCCAGGCCCCCTTCCAGGCTACGACCCCGCGGCCGCTCGACGAGCCGCACGACCAGCCGCTCGGTGACCGGGTTCGCCCGGCCGCCCAGCAGCGAGTGCAGCAGCGCGGCCTTGGCGGCCCGGCTGCCCACCCGGTCGGTGAGCGCCCCGCGCAGCGGCTTGTCGCCCGTGACGATCCGGCCGAACCGGAACAGCTCGTCCTCCACGTCGTCGAGCTTCCCCGCCCGCTGCGCGGACGTGAGGTCCGCGGTGTCGGCCAGCTCTTCGAGCACGTCGACCAGGTCACGCGCCCGCGACCAGCGGGCCCGTACCATCCCGGCGACCAGGTCGGCGGTCTCGCCGCCGATCTGCCCGCCGAGGATCCGGCCGACCAGGTCGGCCTTGGCCTCGCCGGGCTGCGCCGGGTCGGTCAGCGCCCGCCGCAGCGTCACCTCGCGGTCCAGCAGCGCGGTCACGGCGGCCAGCTCCTCGGCGAGCTTCGCCGCGTCGACGGTCGTGCTGTCGGTCAGCGCGTCGAGCTGCTCCCGGGCGGCGGCCAGCGCCTCGCGGCTCGCTCCGTTCATCGGTCACGCTCCTCGTCTCGCTCGCTGGCGCTCGCTCGACTCGTCGCCGTTCCGGCGTTCATGCCCCGGCCTCGGCCTTCGTCCCGGACTGGTCGGCGGCCTTGGCCTCCAGCTCGTCCAGGAAGCGGTCGACGACGCGGCTCTGCCGGGCGTGGTCCTCCAGGGACTCGCCGACCAGCCGGCCGGCCAGGTCGGTGGCCAGCGCGCCGACGTCCTGGCGCAGCGCCAGCGAAGCGGCCTTCTTGTCGGCCTCCACCTGGGCGTGACCGGCAGCGATGATCTCCTCACGCTGCCGCTGGCCCTCGGCCCGCATCTCGGCGATGAGGGCCGAACCCTGCTCGCGAGCCTCCTCGCGCAGCCGGTTGGCCTCGTGCCGGGCCTCGGCGAGCTGGGCCTTGTACTGATCCAGCGTCTGCTCCGCCTCGATCTGGGCGGCCTCGGCCTTCTCCATGCCGCCCTCGATGGCCGCCTTGCGCTCCTCCAGCACCTCGTTGATGCGGGGCAGGAGCTTCTTGGCCAGCAGGCCGAAGACGATGAGGAAGGCGATCAGGCCGATGACGAGTTCCGGCATCGGCGGGATGAGAGGGTTCTGCTCCTCTTCGGCCGCGATCTGCAGGAGGTTCACATCGGTGCCTTTCGTCGGAAGGAGTCCGCTCAGGACGGGTAAACGAACGGCATGACGATGCCGATGAGGGCGAGCGCCTCACAGAAGGCGAAGCCCAGAATCATGTTCTGCCGGATCAGGCCGACGGCCTCGGGCTGGCGGGCCATGGCCTGCACGCCGTTACCGAAGATGTAGCCGATGCCGACGCCGGGGCCGATCGCGGCGAGGCCGTAGCCGATGGCGCCGAGGTTGCCCTTGATCTCGACGGCGGCGAGAGTCTCCATGACAGCCATGGGTGTTTCTTCCTTCTCTTCTACGGGCCGGTGGGGGTTGGCCACCGGACGAATCGGGATGGTGCGGATGGTGCGGTGGCTCAGTGCGACTCTTCGAGCGCGCCCGAGATGTAGCTGGCGGTCAGCACGACGAACACGTACGCCTGGACGGCCTGGATGAACAGCTCGAAGGCGATCATCACCATGACCATCACGAAGGCCACGGGCGCGTAGGCGAAGCCCCAGCTGTTCAGGAAGAACCAGGTGGCGATGGTGAACATCACGAGCAGCAGGTGGCCGGCGAACATGTTCGCGAAGAGCCGCACCGCGTGCGTGAAGGGCCGCACGAGCACGTTGGAGAAGAACTCGATCAGCATGACCAGCGGCAGCACCGCGCCCAGCGACTTGTCGTAGCCGGTGAGGTTCTTGAGCCCGCCGACGAAGCCGTGCCGCTTGAAGGTCAGCGACAGCCAGGTCACGTAGACCAGGATCGCGAGGGCGGCGGGGAAGGCGATGATCGAGGTCACCGGGAACTGCGCGAGCGGAATGACCGACCAGAGGTTCATCAGCCAGATGAAGAAGAAGAGGGAGACGAGCAGCGGCACCCACTTCTCGCCCTCCTTCTTGCCGAGGGTCTCGTAGGCGATGCCGCGGCGGACGAAGTCGTAACCGGACTCGGCGACCATCTGCAGCTTGCCCGGTACGACCTCGGGGCTGGCGAACGCCTTCCAGAAGAAGGCGCAGAGGACCAGCGTCGTCACCAGCGCCAGCAGGATCGGCTTGTTGAACTCGAAGCCGCCGACGGTGAACATCGGCTTGAAGACGAACGAGTGCAGACCGGGGGACTGGAAGCCGCAACCACCATCAACGAAGATCTTGCAACTCGCGTCGAAAGCGAGCGTCGTATCAGCAGCACTCACCGGCGAGCTCCTTCGGCGTGACGCATGGCTACGGCAACCTCAATGTGTCGGCGTTGTGCACCGCTGGAGAGCGGTACGTGACAGGACGGGAAACGGCCGGCGGGGTGCGGTGCGGCCCTGCGGCCCACGGCGCACGCGCGCACCGGCGCGGCAGGGGGACGATAGCAGTAGCGGATCACTGCTCGGGCGGCGCCCCTCATCGCCCGCCCTCGGTGGCTGTACCGGAGCGCTGTTCACCCGCTCCGGTTTCTCGCTCCGGCTCCACGTACGGCAACTTCAGCCGGAAGTGGGTACGGCCCATCGCGGCGGTGAACACCAGCGCCGCGGCGAGCACGGTGAAGCCGAACGCCTTGGTGTTGAAGAGCGTCGTGTCCTGGAACAGGCCCATGACGACGGCGAGCAGCAACACCTGGGAGGTGTAGGTGATCAGCGCGATCCCGAGGAACAACTCGGGGTTCTTGCGCGAGAAGTGCTGGAGTGCGAGGAGGCCGAGACAGAAGAAGGCAAGGACCACCACGGTGGCTGCGGCGGCTCCCACACCGCCCTTCACACCGGCCGCGAGTGAACTGACGATCACTGCCACGACGCCGGCGAGGGCGGTCGGGATCGCGGCGCCACGGAGGATCCGGGCGTCGTTGACCTGCATATGAGGAGTCTCCGGCGGGAGTCGGGAGCAACTGGTCGACGGTGACGAGCATGTCCCCGGAGCGGGTGCACCGCATCGAGGGGCATCGCGCCAGAGAACCGTCGCACTACGGTCCTTCGGCTCTGCACCGGGTTCTCGTGAACGGTATCACAAGCATCTTGACCCGAGCTTTACTCGGTAAGTGTGCCGCCCGTCACACGAAGGGGCTACGTCGGCCGCGTCGCTCCGCCCACCTGGGGATATGCCTGCTAAGGGGCTCAATGTCCGGCACGGCGCCAGCGCGAGCGCTCCCCCACGGCCGTCGACCCGCTGATGCCCGCGGGCACCAGCTCGTGCCCCTGTGAATCCGGTGTCCCGTTCGCACCGTTCGTCCCGTTCGCCGCCGCGCCGCCCACCGGGGCGGGGCCGACCTGCGGGTCCGTACCGTCGCCCGGGTTGTCGCCGTCGGACCCGTTGCCGGTGTCCCCGGGGCGCCGGTAGCGCGGCGGTACGAGCCTGTTGGCCCACGACGGCGTCTTCGGGGCGAACCGCGGCAGCAGCAGGAGCACCAGCCCCGCGGCGCTCAACCCGACCGCCACCAGCACCACCCACACGTTGTCGGCCTGCACCGAGAAGGCCACCATCCCGAACGCGACCAGCGCCGAGAAGAAGTACATGAGCAGCACGGCCCGCATGTGCGAGTGGCCCATCTCCAGCAGCCGGTGGTGCAGATGGCCCCGGTCGGCCGCGAACGGCGACTGGCCGCGCCACGTGCGCCGTACGACCGCCAGCACCAGGTCCAGCATCGGGATCGCCAGGATCGTCAGCGGCAGCACCAGCGGGATGAACACCGGCACCGTCGAGCGCACCGCCTGCTTCTCGCTGCCCGCGAAGACCTTCAGCGCGTCCGGGTCCACCTGTCCGGTGATGGAGATCGCCCCGGCGGCGAGCACCAGGCCCAGCAGCATCGAGCCGGAGTCGCCCATGAAGATCCGCGCCGGATGCACGTTGTGCGGCAGGAAGCCGACGCACATGCCCAGCAGCACGGCGGAGAAGAGCGCGGCGGGGGCGGCGGCCTCGATGCCGTAGCCGAACCAGATGCGGTACGCGTAGATGAAGAACGCCGCGGAGGCGATGCCCACCATGCCGGCGGCCAGCCCGTCGAGACCGTCCACGAAGTTGACGGCGTTGATCGAGATGACGACGAGCGCGACCGTCAGCAGCGTGCCCTGCATCGGCGTCAGCACCACCGTGCCCACGCCCGGCACCGGGATCCACAGGATCGTCAGGCCCTGGAGCACCATGACGCCCGCGGCGATCATCTGCGCGCCCAGCTTGACCAGGGCGTCCACGCCCCATTTGTCGTCCAGCACGCCGATCAGCCAGATCAACGCGGCACCGGACAGCAGCGCCTTGGGTTCGTTCAGCTCGAAGACGCGCTCGAAGGCCCGCAACTGCGACGCGACGAGCAGCGCGGCGCACATGCCGCCGAACATGGCGATGCCGCCGAGTCTCGGCGTCGGCTCGCTGTGCACGTCACGGTCCCGGATTTCCGGCATCGCGCCGGCCGCGATCGCGAACTTCCGCACCGGGCCGGTCAGCAGATACGTGACAGCGGCTGCGATGCACAGCGTCAGCAGGTATTCACGCACAAGCTGCCCCAGAGGTTTCGCTGTTCCGTTCAGCCACACACATTAGCCCGCTCCCGGGCCGATGTTCTCCGGGTACGGACGCGAAGCCCGTGCGGGCCCGTACAGGAATAGACCCTCCGGACGCCCGACCGGTTGCATCCGGCCATCGTCAGGCGGCGGCCGGCACGCCTGTGAGCGCCGTCACCACCGGGTCGAGCGCCTGCCCGATCTCCTCGCCGATCCGGCGGAAGTACGGCACGGGCGCCCCGTACGGGTCGTACACCTCGTCCGCCGCCGGGCTGGGCGCCAGCAGCCAGCCGCGCAGCGCCGCGGCGGCCTGCACCAAGGCGTGCGCCCGCGCCACCGCGCCCTCGCGGGCCGGCGGCAGCGTGGCGGAATCTATGGCCCGTACCAGCCGGGCGAATTCTTTGAGCGTGAACGTGCGCAGCCCCGCGGAGTGCCCCATGGAGATCACCTGCGCCCGGTGGTCCCGGGTCGCGGTCAGCACCAGATCCGCCCGGATCACATGCTCGTCGCGCAGCTCCCGGGCCGCGAACCCGTCCGGGTCCGCCCCCGACTCGCGCAGCACCGTCGCCGCGTGCGCCTCCATCGGCGCGCCCTCGTGCCCCCAGGTGCCCGCGCTCTCCACCGCGATGCCCGCCGCGGGCCGCGGGCCGAGGCGTACGTCGAGGGCATGCCGCGTCAGCCGCTCGGTGATCGGCGAGCGGCAGACGTTGCCGGTGCTGACGTGGAGGATCCGGAATCCCTGTATGTCCCCCGTGCGCCCTTCGGGCGGGGTCAACTGGCGACCTCAAGCCCGCCTGCGACCTCGCGCAGCTGCTCCGCTGTCACCGCGCCCTCGCGCAGCAGCACCGGCGTGCGGCCGGTGATGTCCACGATCGAGGACGGCACCGCGGCCGGCGTCGGGCCGCCGTCGAGATAGACCGAGACCGACTCCCCCAGCATCTCCTGGGCCGCGTCGCAGTCCTGCGGGGCGGGGTGGCCGGTGAGGTTGGCGCTGGAGACGGCCATCGGGCCGACGTCCTTGAGCAGTTCGAGCGCCACCGGGTGCAGCGGCATGCGCACCGCCACCGTGCCGCGGGTCTCACCCAGGTCCCAGGTCAGGGACGGCTGGTGCTGGGCGACGACGGTCAACGCACCCGGCCAGAAGGCGTCGATCAGCTCCCACGCCTCCTCGCTGAGGTCCTTGACCAGCCCGTGCAGCGTGTTCGGCGAGCCGATGAGCACGGGGGTGGGCATGTTGCGCCCGCGGCCCTTGGCGTCCAGCAGCGAGGCCACCGCCTCCTCGGCGAACGCGTCGGCGCCGATGCCGTAAACCGTGTCGGTGGGCAGGACGACCAGCTCGCCGCGGCGGACTGCGGACGCGGCCTCGCGCAGCCCGGTCCTGCGATCGGCCGCATCGCTGCAGTCGTAGCGCCGTGCCATGTCAATCTCCTTCTCAGGTACGGACCCTGCGGGCGGTCGCGAATCGAGGCCGGTTGTTGAGGTCGGGGTGGTCGGCGGCGTCCGCCCAGCCGCGTTCCTCGGTGAAGAGCCACGGCACCTGGCCGCCCTGGGTGTCGGCGTGCTCGACGACCAGCACCCCGCCCGGGCGCAGCAGCCGCCGTGCCGCGACCTCCAGACCGCGGATGAGGTCGAGGCCGTCCTCGCCGGAGAAGAGCGCGGCCTGCGGGTCGTGGTCGCGGGCTTCCGGCGCGACGTGCTCCCACTCGGTCAGCGGGATGTACGGCGGGTTGCTGATGACCAGGTCGACCTGGCCGTTCAGTTCGGGCAGCGCGGTGCGCGCGTCTCCATGGTGCAGCACGACCCGGGCGCCGCCGTCGTTGTGGGCGGCGTTCTTGCGCGCCCAGTTCAGCGCCGTCTCCTCCAGCTCGACGGCGTGCACGGCGGCCCGCGGCACCTCCTGCGCCATGGCCAGCGCGATGGCGCCGGAGCCGGTGCACAGGTCGACGATCAGCGGCTCGACGACGTCCATCGCGCGTACGGCCGCTATGGCCCAGTCCACCACCGACTCGGTCTCCGGCCGGGGCACGAAGACCCCGGGGCCGACCTGGAGTTCCAGATAGCGGAAGTAGGCGACGCCGGTGATGTGCTGCAGCGGCTCGCGGGCCTCGCGGCGGGCGACGGCCTCCCAGTAGCGGGCGTCGAAGTCGGCGTCGGCGACGCGGTGCAGCTCGCCGCGTGGCACTCCGTGCACGGACGCCGCCAGCTCCTCCGCGTCGAACCGCGGGGAGGGCACGCCGGCGTCGGCGAGCCGCCGCGTGGCCTGTGCCACTTCGACGAGCAGCAGGTTCACGTTCCCTCCGGTCCCTCTGCCGTATCCGGTGCGGTGCTCAGCCGGCGTCCGCGAGCTTGGCCGCGGCGTCCGCGTCCACGCATGCCTGGATCACCGCGTCCAACTCCCCGTCGAGCACCTGGTCCAGGTTGTACGCCTTGAACCCGACCCGGTGGTCGGAGATCCGGTTCTCCGGGTAGTTGTAGGTGCGGATGCGCTCCGACCGGTCCACCGTACGCACCTGGCTGCGGCGCGCGTCCGCCGCCTCCTTCTCCGCCTCCTCCTGCGCCTCGGCGAGCAGCCTCGCCCGCAGGATACGCATCGCCTGCTCCCTGTTCTGCAGCTGGCTCTTCTCGTTCTGGCAGGAGACCACGATGCCGGTGGGCAGGTGCGTGATGCGTACCGCCGAGTCCGTCGTGTTGACGGACTGGCCGCCGGGGCCCGAGGAGCGGTAGACGTCGATGCGCAGGTCGTTGGGGCCGATCTCGACCTCGTCGACGTCCTCGGCCTCGGGCAGCACCAGCACGCCGGCGGCGGAGGTGTGGATGCGGCCCTGCGACTCGGTGGCCGGCACCCGCTGCACGCGGTGCACGCCGCCCTCGTACTTCAGCCGCGCCCACACGCCCTGGCCGGGCCCGGGCGGCGGCGCGCCGCCCTTGAGCTTCACGGAGACCGAGACGTCCTTGTAGCCGCCGAGGTCGGACTCGTTGGCGTCCAGCAGCTCGGTCTTCCAGCCCTGCCGCTCGGCGTAGCGCAGGTACATCCGCAGCAGGTCGCCGGCGAACAGCGCGGACTCCTCGCCGCCCTCGCCCGCCTTGACCTCCAGGATGACGTTCTTGTCGTCGCTCGGATCGCGCGGTACGAGCAGCAGCCGCAGCCGCTCCGTCAGCTCCTCGCGCTCCCGCTCCAGGCTCTTGGCCTCGGCGGCGAAGTCCGGGTCCTCGGCGGCCAGCTCGCGGGCGGCGGCGGCGTCCTCACCGGTGCGCTCCCAGGCGCGGTAGGCGGCGATGATCGGGGTCAGCTCGGCGTAGCGCTTGTTGAGCCTGGTGGCGCGACGCTGGTCGGCGTGCACGCCGGGGTCGGCGAGCTGCTGCTCAAGCGTGGCGTGCTCGCCGATGAGATCCTTGACGACCTCGAACATCGTGGGGCGCTCCGTAGGGGGGAAGTAGCAGGACCGGGCGCGGGCGGCCGGACGGGACGAAAAACGTGCGCCGGCCCGGTCCGCCCCCATCGGGGCGGCCGGCCCGGCGCACGCGGACGAGCTACTTCTTCGCCGCGGCCTGCTTGCCGAAGCGGGCCTCGAAGCGGGCCACGCGGCCACCGGTGTCGAGGATCTTCTGCTTGCCCGTGTAGAACGGGTGGCACGCGGAGCAGATGTCCGCGCGGATGGTGCCGGAGGTGACGGTGCTCCGGGTGGTGAAGGAGTTACCACAGGTGCAGCTGACCTGGGTCTCCACGTACTCCGGGTGGATGTCGCGCTTCAAGGGGTTCTCCTAGGTTCGGGAGGGCTCCGGGTCGATCGGCGGGCTGCGTCACGTGAACCGGGGCCGACGTACCAGTCTACGAGGACCGGTCGTGCACGCCAAAACGGGTCCCGGGCCCGCTTTATTCCACGGCCCCGGCTCCCCCGCCGACCGGCTCCAGGCGCTCACGCTGCGGGGTCGCCCGGCCGCAGTCCGTGCAGCTCAGCCGCGGGGCGCGACCTCCTCCAGGCCCTCGCTCCCGGCCGGTGGCGCGGCGACCACGCGGTCGCGGTCCGCCTGCCCGCCCGCGGGATCCTTCAGCGCCGACTCCGGTATCGGCCGGTCCTCCCGCAGCGCCTTCCAGACCTGCGCGGACTCCTTCTCCAGCGGTACGACGCGGTTGCCGTCCTGCTCGTCGTACGTCACCGGGAGGGTCGCCATCTGCATGTCGTCCGGGCCTATGTCGCCCAGGCTCTCGGCCAGCCGGCGCAGCTCGTTCACCGAGCCCAGGCCGTCGTCCGTGGTGATCGACTTGGTGGCGGTGTCGGCGAGCCCGATGAGCTTGGCCGGGCTCGTCAGCAGGTCCACCTGGCCGACCTGCTGCACCAGCGCCTTGACGAAGACCTGCTGCAGCTCTATCCGGCCGAGGTCGCTGCCGTCGCCGACGCCCTTGCGGGTACGGACCAGGCCGAGCGCCTGCTCGCCGTCGAGGGTGTGGGTGCCGGCCTTGAGGTCGAGGCGGCTGTCGGGGTCGTCGATGTCCTGGCGGGTGGTGATCTCCACCCCGCCGAGCTGGTCGACGAGCCGCTTGAAGCCGCTGAAGTCGACCTCCACGAAGTGGTCCATGCGCACCCCGGTCATCTTCTCCACGGTCTTGACCGTGCAGGCCGGGCCGCCGACGGAGTACGACTCGTTGAACATCGCGCGCTCCGCGGCGGGCGCGGCGTCGCCGTCGTCGCGCCGGCACTCGGGGCGGTCGACGAGGGTGTCGCGGGGGATGCTGACGACGCTGGCGCGCTTCCGGTCCTCGTAGACGTGGACGATCATCGCGGTGTCCGAGCGGGCGCCGCCCCCGTCGCGGCCGTACTCGGCGTTCTCGCCGGCCCGGGAGTCGGAGCCGAGGACGAGGATGTCCGTGGAGCCGCCCGGCAGGTCCTCGGGCCGGTCGCCGCCCAGCTTGGCGTCCAGGTCGACGCTGGTCAGGTTGCCGTTGAGGCGGAAGTAGAGGTACGTGAGGCCGGCCCCGCCGAGGATCACGGCCCCGACGAGGGTCCAGACCAGCACGAGCACCGCCTTGCGGCGGGGGCTGCGCGGTCGGCGGCCGGGATCCCCGGCTGCGTACGGTTCCGCCATCGGCTCCTCACCTCGGCCGCTCAGGTTCCTGATTCGCCCCCGGATGGATCCGAACTTTTCCCCACATTCCCCGACAGGGATCACCTAAAAGGGTTACACACGTCTTGGTGAACGCGCAAAAGCCTCCCCTCGTTCCAAGGGGAGGCTTTTGCCTACGAAAACTGCCCGACCTGCACCGGTTCGCGGGGAATCGGCGCCGGGTTGCGCGTCAGTCGCCGTTGGGCGTGGGCGTGGTCTTCTGGATCTGCATCAGGAACTCGGCGTTGCTCTTGGTCTGCTTCATCTTGTCCAGCAGCAGCTCCATCGCCTGCTGCTGGTCCAGCGCGTGCAGCACCCTGCGGAGCTTCCAGACGATGGCCAGCTCGTCGGCGCGCATCAGGATCTCCTCCTTGCGGGTGCCGGAGGCGTCCACGTCGACCGCGGGGAAGATGCGCTTGTCCGAGAGCTTGCGGTCGAGCCGCAGCTCCATGTTGCCGGTGCCCTTGAACTCCTCGAAGATCACCTCGTCCATCCGCGAGCCGGTCTCGACCAGCGCGGTGGCCAGGATGGTCAGCGAGCCGCCGTCCTCGATGTTGCGCGCGGCGCCGAAGAACTTCTTCGGCGGGTAGAGCGCCGTGGAGTCCACACCGCCGGACAGGATGCGGCCGGAGGCGGGCGCCGCCAGGTTGTACGCGCGGCCCAGGCGGGTGATCGAGTCGAGCAGCACGACGACGTCGTGGCCCAGTTCGACGAGCCGCTTGGCCCGCTCGATGGACAGCTCGGCGACCGTGGTGTGGTCCTCCGCCGGGCGGTCGAAGGTCGAGGAGATGACCTCGCCCTTCACCGACCGCTGCATGTCGGTGACCTCTTCCGGCCGCTCGTCGACCAGGACGACCATCAGGTGGCACTCGGGGTTGTTCGTGGTGATCGCGTTCGCGATCGACTGCAGGATCATCGTCTTGCCGGTCTTCGGCGGCGCCACGATCAGCCCGCGCTGCCCCTTGCCGATGGGCGAGACCAGGTCGATGATCCGCGGCGTCAGCGCGCCCGGGTCGCTCTCCAGGCGGAGCCTGTCCTGCGGGTAGAGCGGGGTGAGCTTGCCGAACTCCGCCCGGCCGCGGCCCTGTTCCGGCCCCTGGCCGTTGACCGAGTCGAGGCGGACCAGCGCGTTGAACTTCTCCCGGCGCTCGCCGTCACGCGGCTGGCGCACGGCGCCCGTGACGTGGTCGCCCTTGCGCAGGCCGTTCTTGCGCACCTGGGCCAGCGAGACGTACACGTCGTTGGGGCCCGGCAGGTAGCCGGAGGTGCGGACGAACGCGTAGTTGTCGAGGATGTCGAGGATGCCCGCGACCGGGATCAGGACATCGTCCTCGGCGATCTGCGGCTCGTTGAAGTCCTCGCGCCCGCGGCGCCCGCGGCGGTCGCGGTAGCGGCCCCTGCGGCCGCGCCGGCCGCCGTCGAAGTCGTCGTCCTGCTGCTGTTGCTGCCGGCCGCCGCCGCCCTGGTTCTGCTGGCCGCCGCCACCGCCCTGACCGCCGCCGTCGTCACCCTTGTTGCGGCGGTTCTGCCGGTCGCGGCGCCCGCCGCTCTGCCGGTCGCCGCCGCCCTGGCGGTCGGCCTTCTGGCGGCCGCCGTCGCCGTTCTTCTCGGCCCGGTCCGCCTTCTCTCCCCGGTCCGCCTTCTCGGCCTTGTCAGCCTTGTCGGCCTTCTCGGCCTTCTCGGCCTTGTCAGCCTTCTCGTTCTTCTCGGCCTTGTCGCCGCCCGCGCCCTGCTCCGCGCCGGAGTCCTGCACCTTGACGGGCTGGCCGGGAATGTCGATCCGCGAGTCGCCGTCGTCCTTGGAGCCGTCGCCGTCGGCCTGCTCGGCCTCGCCGGTACGCGCCCGGGAGGTGGCCCGGCGCTTCGGCCGCGCCGCCGCGCCGCCGTCCGACGCGTCCTTGCCGGCCTTGTCGGCGGCCTTCTCGGCCTTGGCCTCGGCAGGCTTGCCGCCGTCGGCGCCCTGCCTCTCCTTGATCACCTCGATGAGCTGGCTCTTGCGCATCCGAGCGGTGCCCCGGATCCCGAGGCCGGATGCGATCTGCTGGAGCTCCGCCAGGACCATGCCCTCCAGGCCGGCGCCACGACGGCGCCTGGTCGAACCGGCGGTGGTTGCGGGAGCCCCCCCAGTCTCCTGCTGGGAGGCACCCCCAGAAGCTGGGCTGGCGGCGTTCTCTGCGTTGACGCCCATCAGATCGGTGGTGTCGCTCACGAAGGGTCCTTCCCTGGAGCGGTGCGTCGGCCTGTCTGGCTCGGCGACCGGTCGTGCTCTCCGGCTGCGGCCCGTGCGTTTGCGTCCGCGGGTCCGCGTCGGTGCGGTAGTCCGCCGTGCGGCGGTGAAGACTGTGCAGGGTCGGCATGCTGGTGGCGCGAGGCACTCGGGTGGGTGTCACGCACGACAGCGGTGCCGATTCGGGAGCGTCACTGCACCGGCAGGCTGCTCAGGCAATGTGGAAGGCTCCCGGAAGAAAGGCTGCCCCGCTGGGGAAATCCCCTTGTGGGACCTGCCCCCGGGCCCTGCGGCCCGGAGAGACCCCAGCACACAGCACGGCCGTGTTTGACCTACGACTGGAGTGCGCTGGTGCTGCCTTGAGGTTAACACTATCGGATCCTGCAGACATTCCCCCTCTCCCGGCGTCGGCGGCCGGTTCCGTGTTGTCCGTTCCGTGGTGCGGTTCCTGTGGTGCGGATCGTCGTGGAGACGGTGCGCGCGGGCCGGTGACCTGCGCGTGCCCGCGTACGTCGCGTGGCACGGCCGCCGTCCGGCCGTCAGGCCAGCGGCAGCACGCTCGCCCCCTCCCGGTCGAGGTCCAGCCGGTTCGCCGCCCAGCCGTCGCCCGCCGAACGGGCGACCTTCTCGGCCGCGCCGTCCTCCGCGAACGCCAGCACCGTCGGCCCCGCGCCGGAGATCACCGCGGGCACGCCGTCGGCGCGCAGCCGCGCCACCAACGCCGTGCTCTCCGGCATCGCGGCCGCCCGGTAGTCCTGGTGCAGCCGGTCCTCGGTGGCCGTGAGCAGCAGCTCGGGGC